>RXJC01000576.1 GCA_003963435.1 Bradyrhizobiaceae bacterium
ACGTGGAAGAAGAACTGCGGGACGCTGAACGTCAGCAGCAGCGTCCGCCCGGTGAAGGGCAGCTCGGTCCCGTTCTTCAGCTTGAAGAAGACATTCCGCTCCGCCGCCGCATCGATCTGCGCGCGCGGCAGGCTTTCGATGAACTCGATCGAGGTCGCGATGCGGGCCTGAAGACCGGCCATATCGTGCTCCAGCACGGGCAGCGCCACCGGCTCGCAGTCTGCCAGCAAGGCCGGCGCGACGACGGCGTGGCGGCAGGCCTCGCCGACCTGCTGCGCCAGGTCATACATGTTCGGCGCAAGGCGCATGCCGAGCAGGACTGTCGGATTGAACTTGCGCGCCTCGGCATAGGCGACGCCCTTGTCGAGCAGGACCGACAAGTTACGCAGATATGGCACGAACAGGCCGGCCGAGGCCTCATACATCGAGATCGTCACGTCGAAACTCCCTCCAATTCCGCCTCGCCAGACGCACGCATCTGGTCTAAATCCACGCCGTCAAGAGCTGCACAATGACAGCTCGCGCCGGGGTGGAGAAGAGATGATCGTTCGAATCGCATTGGCCTTGGCCCTCGCGCTGCTCGCAAACCTTTCGGCGCATGCGCAGCAGGCGCCCTCGCGCCTGGACGAGATCGTCAAGCGCGGTACCTTGCGGGTCGGCATGACCGGCGATTACAAGCCCTTCACCTATCTGGACAAGACGACGCAGAAATTCAGCGGCTTCGACGTCGACATGGCCGAAGCGCTCGGCAAGGCGCTCGGCGTCAAGGTGGAGTTCGTGCCCACCGCCTGGCCGAAGCTGATGAAGGATTTCGAGGCCGACCAGTTCGACATCGCCATGGGCGGCGTCTCGGTCACGCTCGACCGGCAGAAGAAAGGCTTCTTCTCGACGCCGATCATGCGCGAGGGCAAGACGCCGATCACGCGCTGCGCCGACGTGGGCAAGTACCAGAGCATCGCCGACATCGACAAGAAGGGCACCCGCGTCATCGTCAATCCCGGCGGCACCAACGAGCGCTTTGCGCGCGCCAACATCAAGGACGCCGAGATCACCGTCTTCCCCGACAACACCGTGATCTTCGACGAGATCGCCAAGGGCAACGCCGATCTGATGATGACGGACGCCTCCGAGACGCGCTACCAGCAGAAGCAGCACTCTGGCGTGCTCTGCGCGGTGCACCCGGAAAAGCCGTTCGACTTCTCCGAGAAGGCTTACTGGCTTCAGCGCGACACGGCCCTGAAGGCCTTCGTCGACCAATGGCTCCACATTTCCATGGAAGACGGCAGCTACAGGAAGATCTACGCCGCCTGGTTCGAATAGATCTTCCTGAATCGTCATTGAATCTCCCGTTCCCAGTCCCTGGGAACGGCGCTTCAGGCCGCGTCCTCCTGTCGCTTGCCTCGGCCCAACTTTGGACCAGCCCTTGGGCTATTGAACCCGGAACAGCAGGACGACGACTCATACCGAGACAGTGATCTGGATCACTTTTCGCGATCGGACCGGCGCGTAAGCGTCGGTGCGGGGACCATCTGTTCAGGAGAGGCGAAATGAGGAAGCTGTTGGCCGCGGCCGCATTCCTTTTGGCGAGCACAGCTGCCCAGGCGCAGTACACCTTCGAGTATAACGGACGCACCATCCGCATCGATCCGGACCGCGGCACGGTGCAGATTCCCGGCGTGTACGACAACACCGGCCAGACCAAGACCAAGAAGGCCAAGAAGAACGAGACGGCGCCGAGTCAGCAGCCGCCGCAGCAAGCCACCGTCGAGCCGCAGACGCCGGCGGCACCAGCTCCGGCAGCCCCGCCACCCGCCGCCGCACAGGCGCCTGCGCCGGCCGCCGCGGCCGTGACGCCACCGCCGGCTCCGCCTCCGGCGGCAACCGCCAGCAATGCGCCGGCCGAGACGGCCGTTCTGCCGCCGCCCGCACCGCCTGCCCCCCCTCCGGCGCCCGCTCCCGCCACGCAGCAGGCCACTCCCGCCGCGCCCCCACCGCCGGCTCCGGCTGTGGCTGCAGCACCTCCGGCGCCGCCTCCGCCGCCCGCTCCGGCCGCGGCACCCGCTCCGGTTCAGGCCGCCGCTGTCGCGCCGCCCGCCCCGGCTGCTGCGCCCACGCGCGATCTCAACTCACCCCTGGGCGTCTGGCTCACCGAGGAAAAGGAAGGCAAGGTCCGCATCGAGCAGTGCGGCAGCAATCTGTGCGGCTATTCGGTCGACAGCAAGTCGAACCAGAACGGCGAACAGGTCCTGATCAACATGAAGCCCAGCAAGGACCAGAAATGGTCCGGCCGCATCCTCGACCCCAACTCCGGCTCGACTTACGATTCGACCATCGCGATGAAGGGCACCGACCGGCTCCGTGTGCAGGGCTGCGCCTTCGGCGGCATGTTCTGCGGCGGCCAGACCTGGACGCGGGTGAACTGAGTTTCGACCTCAACGGTCTGACTGAACAAGGGGCCCGCGATCCGGGCTCCTTTGCTTTGCCGCGCGCGATTGCGAGGTGCGCTACCTCACAGAGCCTCCGGCGCACGTGACGGCTCTCACATCGCCGGTTCCGCGCCTCGTGCAACAACCCCTGCATAGTCACCCACAGGGGCGTGTCATGAACGGCTTTCGTAAAGGTCTCTTCGCCACCATTGTCGCCATTGCCTTCCCGCTGACGCAGGCAGGCGCTGCGACAAGCACCTTCGACGGCACCTGGAACGTGCGGATCTCGTCGTCGAGCGAGACCTGCGGCAACGGCGCGACCGTCGCGATTGGCATCAACAACGGTCAGATTGCATCGAGCAGCACCGCAGTGACGGCATCGGGCCGCGTGGCGGAGGCCGGCAGCATCAACGTCAGCCTGAGCACCGGCATCAAGCGCGCCGTCGGCTTCGGCCGCCTCAGCGGCAGCTCCGGCTCCGGCACCTGGCGAGGCGCGCTGTGCACTGGGACGTGGACGGCGGAGAGGATGTAGGTGTGGTGTCCCGGACAAGCAGCGACGCGAAGCGTTGCTGTGCCGAGCCGGGACCCAGCATTTTGATCACGGAAAAGATTCTGGGTTCCGGATCGGCGACGCATCGCCTTTCAGCGATGCGTCTTGTCCGGGACACGAGAAGCTAGCCCAGCGGCGCAGAATACTCCGCGTCCGTCACCGGCTCCAGCCAGGTCGAATAGACGCCGTCGAGCGCCTCCTGCATGGCGATGTGGCACATGCTGTTGGTCGGCGAGGCGCCGTGCCAGTGCACTTCGCCCGGCGGAATCCAGACGGTGTCACCGGGACGGATTTCCTGGACCGGGCCGCCCTTGGTCTGAACGCGGCCGACGCCCGAAATCACGTAGAGCGTCTGCCCGAGCGGATGATGGTGCCAGTTGGTGCGGGCGCCGGGCTCGAACGTGACGCGCGAGACGTTCAGCCGCGCCGGCGCGGGCGCCATGTTGATGGGATCCTGCAACACGGTGCCGGTGAAGTGTTCCTTCGGCGCGTGGCGGGTCGGCCGCGTGCCGGCGAGCGTGATATCCATGAGGGTCCTCGTTTCCTTGTCCGTTACTTCTTGCTGGCGGCGTAGCGCGCCTTTGTCTCGGCGTTCATGGGATAGAGGCCCGGCAGCACGGCGCCGTTGTTCACCTCGTTGACGATCCAGGCTTCCATGCGCTCCTGCTCGACGCCCTCGTTGAGCACGTGCTCGAGCATCGCCTGCGGGATCAGGACGCAGCCGTCCTGGTCGGCGACCACGATGTCGTTCGGGAAAACGGCAACGCCGCCGCAGCCGATCGGCTCGCCCCAGCCGACGAAAGTCAAGCCCGCAACCGAGGGCGGCGCGGCGTAGCCATCGCACCACACCGGCAAGTTGGTTCCGAGGACGCCCTCGACGTCACGCACGACGCCGTCGGTCACCAGCGCAGTGACGCCGCGCTTGACCATGCGCGCGCACAGGATGTCGCCGAAGATGCCGGCATCGGTGATGCCCATGGCATCGACCACGGCGATGCAGCCTTCGGGCATGGCCTCGATCGCGGTGCGGGTCGAGATCGGCGAGGACCAGGATTCCGGCGTCGCCAGATCCTCGCGCGCCGGCACGAACCGCAGCGTGAAGGCCGGTCCGACCAGGCGCGGCAGGCCCGGGCGCAGCGGCCGCGCGCCCCGCATCCACACATTGCGCAGGCCCTTCTTCAGCAGGACCGTTGTGATGGTGGCAGTGGTGATGCCGGCGAGGGTCTTGCGGGCTTCGGGGGACAGCGACATGGACGACAACGAGCTCCGGGGTGCGGGAAAGAACGCGCGCATCTTGCGAGCCGCAGGCCTTGCGTCAAGGGCCAAGAGGCCGGCAATAACGCAGGGCCGGTGGGCCGTTATGCGACGCGATAACAAGGCTTTATCGCCTCCCCCTGCATTAATTTATTGGACTTGCGGGCGCATTTACGCGAAGCAGGGGTGACGCGGAACTCAAGGTCGAGCCCGCTCTTTCCGAAGCCCGATTTGGACAGCTCTTCGACAGCTCAATGGCCGCGACGCTTCCCCCGCCCCGCCTTCTGCCCAGTGGCGACAGCGCCGTCACGGTCGAATTCAGCCGCACCATCGACGACGCTGCCAACCAGCGCGTGCTCGCGCTCGACAAGGCGCTCGCGGCAAACCCGATCGACGGCATCACCGAGACTGTGCCGACCTATCGCTCGCTGCTCGTGCATTACGACCCCGGCAAGATCGGTTTCGATGCGCTCGGCGACAAGCTGCTTCCGATCGCGATCCAGCCGCCGCCGCCGGTGACCAAGACGCGCCGCTGGCGCATTCCCGTCGCCTATGGCGGCGAGCATGGCATCGACCTCGAGGATGTCGCCAAGGCGCTGAACACGACGCCGGACGATATTGTCGCCCGGCATGCGGGCGGCGACTACAAGGTGGCCATGATCGGCTTCACGCCGGGCTGGTCCTATCTCAGCGGCCTCGACAAATCGCTGCACATGTCCCGCCGGCAAAATCCGCGGCTGCTGACGCCGGCCGGCACGATCTCGATCGGCGGCGTCCAGGCCGGAATCCAGTGCCTCGCGGCCCCCAGCGGCTGGCATCTGCTGGGCCGCACGCCGGTCCGAACCTATCAACTCCACCGCAATCCGACCTTCCTCACCGAACCCGGGGATCGCGTGACGTTCTTTGCGATCGACCACAAGACCTTCGAGGAACTGGACCGCGCGGCGGAAGCCGGCGAGATCGTCGCCGAGCAGGTGAACGCATGAGCCGCCTGGTCGTCGCCAGCATCGGCCCGGCAAGCTCGGTCCAGGACGGCGGCCGCCACGGCGCCCAGCGCTACGGGCTGACGGTGAGCGGCGCCATGGACCGCCTGGCACTGGCCGCGGCGAATACGCTGGTCGGCAACGCGCCGTTCGCGGCCGCCGTCGAGATCGGCCCGTTCGGCGCGTCCTTCACCGCGCGTGACGGCGCCGTGCGCGTGGCAATTTCAGGCGCGCCGCGCAACGCGGACGTCGCCGGAAACCCGTTCGCCATGGACACGTCCTTGACGCTGAAGGACGGCGAGACGCTGACACTGGGCTTTGCCCGCGGCGGCGCCTTCACCTACCTCGCCATCGAAGGCGGCATCACGGGCGAACTCGTGTTCGGCAGCCTCGCGGTGAATGCCCGCGCCGGCCTCGGCAGCCCCTACCCGCGCCCGCTTCAGGCCGGCGACGAATTTTCCGTCGACGCTGCGAGCGGCGCGCCTGAAATGCGCATCGAACTGCCGAAACCTGCCAGCGGTCCGATCCGTGTTGTGCTGGGGCCGCAGGACGACGAGTTCGACGACGCCAACAAGGCGCTGTTCCTGAATAGCGAGTGGAAGATCTCGGCAACCTCGGATCGTATGGGTTACCGGCTCGAAGGCCCCGCGATCAAGCATCTGCACGGCCACAACATCGTCTCCGACGGCACCGTCAACGGCAGCATCCAGGTGCCCGGCAACGGCGCGCCGATCGCGCTGATGATGGACCGCGGCACCTCCGGCGGCTATCCGAAGATCGCAACCGTGATCACGGCCGACATCGGCCGCCTCGCGCAGACCTCGGCCGGGACCGCGTTCCGCTTCAAGGCCGTCAGCATGGCCGAGGCGCAGGACGAGGCGCGCAAATTCGCGCAAGCGATCCAGACCCTGCATGACCGCCTGCGGCCGGCCGACGGCGTCGCGCTCAACCTCGAAGCCCTGAGCGATGCCAACGTTGCGGGCCACGCGGTCAACGCCGTCGATGCCGGAACCTGGCAGGTCACCGCGGAGCCTTGAGCCAACACTATAGACTGAAAGGCGGAGAGCACCCATGAAGACGATCGACCTCAATTGCGACCTCGGCGAGGGTTTTGGCGCGTGGGAGATGGGCAACGACGCCGCGATGATCGAGCTGGCGAGCTCGGTCAACGTCGCCTGCGGCTTCCATGCCGGCGATCCCGACATCATGCGCCGGACGGTGGAGCTCGCGAAGGCGCGCGGCGTCTCGGTCGGCGCCCACCCTGGATATCGCGATCTGCACGGGTTCGGTCGTCATCCCATCGCGGGCCTCAAGGCCTCCGAGATCGAGAACCTCGTCGCCTACCAGATCGGCGCGCTGCAGGCGATCGCGACCGCGGCGGGCCACAAGGTCACGCATGTGAAGGCACACGGCGCGCTCTCCAACGTCGCCTGCGAGGACGACATGACGGCGAAGGCGATCGCCGCCGGCATCAAGGCGGTCGATCCCAGCCTGATCTTCGTCGTGCTCGCCAATTCGAAATTGGTGAAGGCCGGCGAGGACGCCAATCTGCCGATGGTGCACGAAGTCTTCGCCGACCGCGCCTATGAGGACGACGGCAACCTGGTCTCGCGCAAGAAGCCCGGCGCGGTGCTGCACGATGCCAAGGCCATTGCCGATCGCGTGGTGCGTATGGTGCAGGACGGCGCGGTGGTCTCGGTGACCGGCAAGGTCATCAAGATGCGCACGGACACGGTCTGCATCCACGGCGATACGCACGGCGCCGTCGAGATCGCGCGGACCTTGCGAGCGGCGTTGAAGGATGCGGGGATCGAGGTCGCGCCGTTCA
>RXJC01000673.1 GCA_003963435.1 Bradyrhizobiaceae bacterium
TGGATTCTAGAACACCGTGCGCTGCCCTACAACGACATCTATTCGTTCTCGCGCGCCGGTGAGGCCTGGATCTCGAGTTCCTGGCTGTCGCAAGTCCTGTTCGCGCTCGTCTACGAGCCCTCGAACTGGTCGGGCGCAGTCATCCTGACATCGCTCGCGATCGGTGCGACTGCGGCGATTTTTGTCTACCTGCTCGAGCCTTATCTGGAACCTGTGCGCGCCTTTCTGCTCGTCATCCCGCTCCTCTGGATGTCGGCAGGCCACTTTCTCGCCCGTCCGCACATGCTGGCCCTGCCTGTCATGCTGGCCTTTGTCGGCGGGCTGCTGGCGGCCGCCGATCGGCGCACCGCGCCCTCCTGGCTGTTGCTGCCTTTGATGGCGTTGTGGGCCAACTTTCACGGCGGCTTCGTGCTGGGGCTGGTATTGATTGGACCTATTGGCCTCGATGCGGTCGCGTATGCCGATCGCAAGGACCGATTTGCACTGGCGGCGCGCTGGGCCTTGTTCGGGCTTGCTGCGATTGCCGCGAGCTGCTGCACGCCCTACGGCTCGGACACGCTGCTCGAAGCCACGAAAATCCTCAGCCTGGGCAAGCTGCTCTCGTTGATCTCGGAGTGGATGCCGGCCGACTTCGGTTCGTTCAGCATGTTTGAAGCCGCCCTGCTCGGTTTGATGGCCGTCGGCTATTGCAGCAAGCTGGTGCTGCCGTGGACCCGCATTCTCCTGCTGCTTGGCCTGACCTGGGCGGCACTCAATCACGTCAGAAACATCGAGGTCTTTGCACTCTTGACCCCGCTCGTGGTTGCAAAGCCGGTCGCAGAGCACTTGCGATTGGCGAGAGCTGGGGCGCAACAAGCGCGGTCCTCCTTTGCAATCACCGCAATTGCGGCGCTCGCGATCGTCACCGCCGGCTGGGGTATCACGCACGCCTACGCCACGCCGGACCGGTATGCCTTTTCCGGCGCCAACAGTCCTTCGGCTGCGGTCGACCTGCTCGAACGGCGGCACGCACAACGGATATTCAGTACGGCTGGCATTGGCGGCTATCTGATCACCCGCAACATCAAGGCGTTCATCGATGGCCGGGCCGAGCTGTATGGAGAGCAGTTTGTGCTCGACTATTTCGACGCCGTCGAGGGCAAGAACGTGGAGACTCTGCTGCGTCTGCTCAAGACCTACCGGATCGACGCGACGCTGCTGAACACCGCCCTCCCCGCCGCCAGAATCATGGACCATTTGCCGGGCTGGAAGCGGCTCTATGCGGACGATATTGCCGTGGTTCATGTCCGCGACGACGCACCGGCGCAGTTTCCTTCCGAGTCACGGTGAGTCAAGACGAGGCCACCCGCTCGCGCGCTCCCGGATACACATCCGAGGAAAACACGGCGGGAAGCTTGCTGCAGCCATCCTTCGAGACGCCCGCCTGGGGCGGGCCTTCCGGATGAGGTGGTGTTTTGCGGCGGGATATCAGACCTCACATGGTGAGGAGCCCGAAGACGGGCGCAACCGCCCAAAAGAAAAGAGCCCCGTCGAGGACGGGGCTCTCTCGAAACTCTCTAATCGGCCGGCCTTACTTGAGGCTCGACGAGATCGAGCTGAACTTGGTGTTCAGCGTGGTGCCGAGGTTGTTGACGACGGTGATGATCGCCAGCGCGATGCCGGCGGCGATCAGGCCGTATTCAATGGCGGTGGCGCCGGATTCATCCTTCACGAAACGCGCAACGAGGTTCTTCATGGGGTGCTCCAAATAAGTACACGAGGCTTACAACTGATCTGGTCTCTTCGGCTTCCCAGCGCCGCCCGACCATGGAACCGAACGTAAGGGTAAAGAATTGCGCCGCAGTTAATTCGACCGCGTAAACACCGGGCGGTTTGCATGTATTCGTCGATGGTAAATCGAAATCTAAAATAGTCCGTTAAATTGCAGCGACATGAAAGCGGCATGACACGGCCGGTTTACCCGAAGTTATGACCGCCGTGGTCCAATGCCGCCCGCTCGGACCGAAGCGCGGCGAGATCAATCGTTCATCGCAATTCGGGCGATCGTTCGAGAACAACAGGACGACGAGGCGGCATGTCCCTTTCCTTTGCCAACAGCATCGCGGCGCAGAGCCGCGCGAGGGCGCTGGTGCCGCTCTGCGTCGGTGCCGGTGCCTATCTGTTCTATCTCTTCGTTGGCGACACGCTGCTGCAGGACTCCGACTCGTTCTGGCAGATCAAGATCGGGCAATGGATCCTCGATCACGGCGCCATGCCGACCACCGACTTCTATTCCTTCACGCGAACGGGCGCGCCGTGGATCTCCACGTCGTGGCTGTCGCAGGTGCTGTTCGCCTACTCACAAGCACAATGGGATTGGGCGGGCCCCGTCATCGTCACCGCAATCGCGATTGCGCTCACGGCCGCCATCTTCGTCTATCTGCTCGAGGCGCATATCGAAGCTCCGCGCGCCGTGCTGTTTGCGATGCTGGCGCTGCTGTTGTCGATCCACCACGTGCTGGCGCGTCCGCACATCCTGGCGCTGCCCGTCATGGTGGCGTGGGTCGGCCTGTTGATGGCCGCCGCCGATCGCAGGAGCGCGCCATCCTGGTATTGGCTGCCGCTGATGGCGCTGTGGGCCAATCTGCATGGCGGCTTCGTGCTCGGCCTGGCGCTGATCGGCCCGATCTCGCTCGAGGCAGTCGAGCACGCCGAGAAGGGACGACGGCTCGCCCTGTTCATGCGCTGGGTGCTGTTCGGGGTCGGCGCACTGATCGCGAGCTGCTGCACGCCCTATGGCTGGCGGACGCTGCAGGGCGCGACCAATATCCTCGGCCTCGGCGAGCTGCTGTCGCTGATCTTCGAATGGATGCCGGCGAACTTCGCCACGTTCACCTCGTTCGAAGGCGCCCTGCTCGGCCTGATCGCCTTCGGCTATTATCGCGGCCTCGTGCTGTCGGCGCCGCGGATTCTGCTGATCCTGTTCCTGACCTGGAGCGCGCTCACTCACGTCCGGAGCATCGAGGCCTTTGCGTTCCTGGTACCGCTGGTGCTGGCAAAGCCGCTCGGCGAGACGTTTGCGCGCCCGGCTTCCGACACCAACGGTGCCGACCGCTGGCCTGCCCGCTACGTCACAATCATCGGCGCGCTGATGATCGTGGCGGCAAGCTGGACCTCGACTTCGCTTTACATGGGGCACCATCGCTTCACCTTCACGATGACGCAGACGCCGGTTGCGGCGGTCGACCTGCTCGAGAAGCTCAAGCCGCAGCGCATCTTCAACGCCTACCAGTTCGGCGGCTATCTGATCTCGCGCGACATTCCGGTCTTCGTGGACGGCCGCGCCGAGCTCTATGGCGAGAAATTCGTCATGGACTTCTTCAAGGCGACCGAGGGCAAGAAGCCCGAGCTGCTGCCGCGCCTGTTGGATGAGTACAAGATCGACGCGACGCTCCTGGTCGCCGATGCCCCAGGCCCGCAGATCCTCGACCAGCTCAAGGGCTGGAAGCGAATCTATGCGGACGACATCGCCGTGATTCACGTGCGAGATCCCGCGAACAGCGCGACCGCGGCGGCTGCGAAGTGAGGACCCGCTTCAGGGCGTGTCCTCGGAGGCGTGAAACGCCCCCTGAAAATTGACGCGGCCGCGACCTCGCACACCGCGCTTGGACTTCAGCGATCCACGGACATGGTTCTCTCCAGCAAACCGCCCCTGACAGTTCCGGCTCGTCCCGACTCGGACCGATCCGTAGCGACCATCGTTCTTGCGGCGCTGGCGGCGGTCTCGCTTCTCCCGGTGTTGCTCACTCCCATTCCCGCGATGGTCGATTATCCCAATCACCTCGCCCGCATGTACATACTGAGCCAGAGCGGCACGCCCGATGCCAATCCGCATTACGAGGTCGCCTGGGCGTTCTATCCCAATCTCGGAATGGATCTGCTGATCCCACAGATGGCGCGGCTGACGAGCGTCGAGAACGCGACACGGCTGTTTCTGCTGTTGAGCCAATTGTTGATCGTCAGCGGCGCGCTTCTGCTGGAATGGGTCCGGAAGGGACGGGTCCATCTCGCCGGCTTCGCAGCGCTCGCTTTTCTCTATTGCCTGCCGTTCAGCTGGGGCTTCGTGAACTTCGAGTTCGGGCTCGGGCTCGCGCTCTGGGGCATCGCCGCCTATCTGAAGCTGGCGGAAGGTTCCTGGCCGCTGCGCTTTGTCGCCAACCTGGTCTTCGTCGCCGCACTGTATGTGGCGCATTTCTTTTCACTCGGCATTTACGGCGCGACGCTTGGCCTGTTCGAGCTGTCGCGCATCCACCAGCGGCAGATCGCGTATCCCGTCGCGGCCGCGCGGCTTGGCGCGTTGGCGCTTCCGGCGCTTCTGCTGTTTGCGATCATGCACCTCGCCGCAGGCACGATCGGAAACGAGGGCACGAGTTGGTTCCTGGGATTCAAGCCGGTCTGGCCGCTTCGCATCATGAACGGCTACAACCTGACGGTCGGAGCCGCGACCGGACTGGCGCTGATGATCGCGTTGCTTTTTGCGGCAAGACGCGGCGTTCTCAGGCTCGATCCGGCCGGGATCTGGCTCGCAATCGGCTTGGCGCTGCTCTATCTGGCCATTCCCTCAAGATTGTTCGGAACCTCATTCGCCGATCTTCGCGTGCTTCCCGCCGCGGCTCTGATCCTGCCGGCCTTCTGCTCGCTGTCGCTGCCGGGCCGGGCGTGGCGAAGGGCTGCGCTCGCCGGGATCAGCGGCATCATACTGCTCAATCTGGCCGTCGTGCTGGCGGTCTGGCTGCCTTACCGCACCGACTATGCGGCGATCATCGCCTCGTTCCAGAAGCTCGACCGCGGCTCGCGCGTCCTGGTTGCCAACACGGGGGATGCCGGCGACCCGCCCTTCGACGACCTCACCTCGTATCCGATGTATTATGCGCCGACGCTGGCCGTGCACTATGCCGACGCATTCGTGCCCAACCTGTTCACGGAAACGGGCAAGCAGCCGCTACGGCCGCGTGAGGCCGTACGGCGTCTCGCCACCTCCGACGGCGGCGTGTTGCCGATGAGCCTGCTTGCCGCGATCGCGACAAGCCAGCCCTCGGCGAAGGTGCCGTCGTTCGTACGAACTTGGCGCGAGGATTACGACTACCTGTATGTGCTCGGACCGCGGACGGCAAACCCGCTGCCGGACTTGCTGGATGTGCTGGACACCTCGGAGCGATTTGCTCTCTACAAGATCCGCCACAGGTCCTAGAGCGAAGCCGCGGCTGCAAAGGCGTGGTTAATCGCACTTCACCATCCCCCTCCGCGTCTGCCTGCAATGCCCCTGGCGCTAGACACTTAACGGTTGGATCAAGGCGACCTTAACTCCGGAACAATAGACTTCCGCTGCTGCAACTCCAGTCGGAATCCTTTGCATGGCGGCCAATTCCAGATCGATCCGCTACAGCCTCGTCATCCCCGTGTTCAACGAGGAGGCCGTGCTGCCGGTCCTGCTGCACCGGCTCGACCTGGTCCTCTCGCGGCTCGACGGGCCGGCGGAAGCAATCTTCGTCGACGACGGCAGCAGCGATTCCAGCTCGATCGTGCTGCAGGCGCTCGCCAGGCGCGACCCGCGCTTTCGCTTTATCGGCCTGTCGCGAAACTTCGGCCACCAGATCGCCATCACCGCCGGCATGGAGGCCGCGCAGGGTGACGCGATCATCGTCATGGATGCCGATCTGCAGGATCCGCCCGAAGTGATCGAGCAATTGATCGCGAAGTGGAAGGAAGGCAACGACATCGTCCACGCCCGCCGCCTGTCGCGCGAGGGCGAAAGCCATTTCAAGCGCGCGACCGCGCATCTGTTCTACCGGCTCCTCGGCAAGATGTCCTCCGTCGCCATTCCCGCCGATGTCGGCGACTTCCGCCTGATCGATCGCAAGGTGCTGGAGGCGCTTCGGCAAATGCCGGAGCAGGATCGCTTCGTACGCGGCATGATCGCCTGGCTCGGCTTCCGGCAGGCAGAGGTCACCTTCCACCGCCTCGAGCGCGCCGCCGGCGAAACCAAATATCCGCTGTTCAAGATGGTTCGCCTGGCGGTGAACGCCGCGCTCGGCTTTTCCGACCTGCCGTTGCGGCTGGCAATCTGGTGCGGATTGACGGTCTCCGGCCTGGCGCTGCTCTACGGCGGCTGGGTCGTTCTACTATGGCTCAGCAAGGACAGCCATCTTGTGACCGGCTGGTCTTCGACGATCGTCCTGGTGTCCCTGCTGTGCGGCATCAACATGCTGATGACGGGCATCGTGGGGCTTTATGTCGGCCGCATCCATGCCGAGGTGAAGCGCCGCCCGCTCTATGTGGTGCAGACGCGAGCCGGCTTCGATCGCGACGAGGCGGCGACCACACCGGCAATGCGCGCCGTCAACGAGTGAGCCGGCCTCTCGTCGCGCTTCTTCGCCTGAGTTATCTTTGCGGATTATCCCGCCGCTTGTGCACCACCGCGACATCGTCGCTGTAGACGCGCTGCCACTCGGGCAGCCGGTCGAGCATCGCGACCGCCGGCGTATGCGGCGTGAGCAGCGTTGCGCCGATGTTGTAGTCATCGAGCAGCTTGAGAAGATCTCCGAGGTCGACCAGCGCCAGGGCGCGATTGTAACGCTCGATGAACGGCCCCCCGTACAACTCGGCGCGGCCATCGATGAAGGTGGGAATGCCGGCAAAGATCAGATAGCCGCCGAACGAATAATCGTTGAGCACGCGCGGCGTCCTGGCGAGGTCGGCCTGAGCGATGGCAGCCTGGGGCGTGATGGCCGCAGCCGGCCGGACGTCGCGCACCAGAGCCATCGCGCTGATCGCGACGAAGACACCGAGTGCGGCCAGGTTCAGGACGCGCGACGAGCCGGCCGCATCGCTCGCGGTCGGTCCGCCCAATGTCCGCCCCAGCGGGGCTGCGAGATAGAGCGGCGCCAGCATGGCCAAGAGATCCGCATTGCGGATTTGCGCCAGCGCGAAGTGAAGCAGGCCGATCACGACCAGGACCCGCA
>RXJC01000292.1 GCA_003963435.1 Bradyrhizobiaceae bacterium
CGATCAGCTCATAGGCCGCGGGGCTCGGCTTGAAGATCTTCTTGGCATCGACGCTGATGACCGCGTCGAGCATGCGGTCGAAGCCGGAATTGCGCACCAGGGCGTTCAGCATGTCCGGGCTGCCATTGGAGAGGATGGCGAGCTTGCGCGGCTTCAGGGCGGCAAGCGCGGCCGCCGCATCGGGATAGGGATCGAGGTGCAGATACTTCTCGATGACGCGCTCGAACGCCTCGCTCTCATAGGCGAGCCCGAGCACGCGCAGCGTATAGGCGAGGGAGTCGCGCGTGACCGCCGCAAAGTCCTGGTAGCGCCGCATCAGCGAGCGCATCCAGCTGTATTCGAGCTGCTTGATGCGCCAGACCTGCGTGATGATCTCGCCATAGCCCGGAAACGCATCCTCGGTGACGTCAGCGACCGATTGGATGTCGTAGAGCGTCCCGTAGGCGTCGAACACGACGGCTTTGATGGGCATGGCTGTCCTCTCGTGCGGTTGTGGTCACAAGAACTCCCTTTGGGAGCGCGCATCATCGTCAGCTTACCAGAGCAACGCGGGAGTCTGCCACTGCAGGGGTGATCGGCTCGTCTGGCCCATCGCGAACGCCGCCCGATATTCAGCGATCGCTGGCTCGAGCAATGAATGCAGCGGGCCGGACTGCGAGGCTGATTGCTCCACCGCCATGTCCGTCCCTGTTCGATTGAAATTCGCTTCGGAAAAATAGAATTCTTTGAGGCGGAGATCTGCGACGATTGCCTCTGGATACCGTTCGAGCGTGCGGCTCTCGACAAGCTTTGCTTTTCTCGCCACGATGATCGCAGCAGCTTGGCGGAGCTGTCGTTTTGGGGGGCAAAGCTACATGGAATCGCTGGCATCTGAACTGGTCGACCGGATTTACGAATGTAGCTTCGTGCCCGAGCTCTGGCCGGAAGTGTTGAAGAACACCTCGAAAATATCCGAGTCCGCCGGCGCCTCGCTGTTCGTCACCAATCCCAAGGTCACAGCTTGGACGGCTTCGAAAAATTCCCGCGATATCACCGGGCGTTTCGTCGCCGATGGCTGGTATTGGCAGGGCCAGTTGATGTCGCTGGTTCACAACAGCCGTCACGCCGGCTTTCTGCGCGACGTCGACCTGTGCTCGCAGGATCAGCTCGAGGCCGAGCCGATCTATCGCGACAACTGGCGCAAGATGGGCCTCGGTTGGGGAGCCGCGACGGCTTTTTCGTTGCCGACCGGCGAAGCGCTTTCGATCGTGTTGTCGCGCACCGTTGCGCAGGGGCCTGCTGACGCCGCCGTTATCAGGAAGCTCGATATGTTGCGCCCGCATCTCGCCCGCGCCGCGGTGCTGGCGGCGCGGCTTCACCTCGAACGTGCCCAGGCGGCAGGTCAGACGCTGGCCGCACTCGGCCTGGCCGCGCTGGTGCTGGATGATGCCGGCTGCGTGCTCACGGCCAACGCCTTGATCGAGGGTATGGGCCACCTCGTACATTGGCGGGCAGGTGATCGCGTGGCCCTGAGGGACAGAAGCGCGGACGACATGCTGGCCGAGGCGCTCGCCCGGGTGAAGCTCGGGGATCACAGCGGTGTTCAGTCCTTCCCGGTGCGCGACCCCGTCAATGACTCGTCGATGGTCGGCCATGTCGTGCCGATCCGCTTTTCCGCCCGCGATATCTTTGCCCGCAGCACGGCCGTCTTCATCATGATGCCGGTGGCCGCGCCGAACTCGCCGCCGGTGGAATTGGTGATGTCGCTGTTCGACCTGACGCCGGCCGAAGCCCGCGTCGCGCGCGGCCTTGCCGCCGGAAGAACCGTGGACGATCTCGCCGGCGACAACGGCGTTTCGCCGAATACCGTTCGCGTTCAGGTCAGGGCTGTGCTCGAGAAAACCGGCTGCCAGCGCCAAACCGACGTTGTCGCCCTGTTGGGAGGCATCAGCGCGGTGCGCGGCCGAGATCCGCAGGCGAGCTGAACCGGCTCGGTGTGCGTCAGACTGTCGCATAATCAGAACTGATCATGCGCGCGCGAAGACCGCCTTGTTAACTCGCGGCGGGATGCAACGCGGTTACGCGGTCACATTGCGGCTGCGCGCGCCCATTTTTTGAGGTGTGCATTGATGTCGCTATTTTTGCCTCGTTCTTTTTCAAAAGCCGTTTTTTCCGCACTGATCCTCGCCGTTGCAACGCTGTCTTTCATATCCCCGAGCGCGGCACAGGCGTTGGATTGCAGCGCCGAGGGTAACCTGAAATCGGCGCTGCCCGGCAACCCCGTCGAATTGTCGTTCCGCAACGCCTCGACCGAACGTCGCCGCATCTACTGGATCGATCCGAGCGGCGACCGCAAGTTCGTCGGCCTGGTGGAAGGCGGCAACCAGTTCAAGCAAGCGACGTCGAGCGGCCATTCCTGGGTCGTGACCGACGACGCAGAAAAATGCCTCGTTGCCATCACCGCCACGGCCGATCCCATGACGATCGATGTCGCTGGCGTCGCGACCGCGCAATTGGCGCCGCCGGTGCCCGGTGCGCAGCAGCCGCTTGCGCCGGCTGCGCCCGCAGCGCTGCCGCCGGCTGTTGTTCAAGCCCCGCCACCAGCGCCGGCCGTTCATGACTCGCCGCCACCCGCGCCTGTCGCCGCAGCACCGCCGGATCCGGCACCGCAAGAAGCGATGGCGCAACTGCCACAGGTTTCGCCGGTCGAGCAATTCCAGCTGCGCGGGGCCTATAGGCTGGTCGCGCGTCTCGACAATTCCAGGGCTCTCAACACTTCAGCCTCCGGAACGGTCGATGTCGCCGCGGCATCGCCCGAATGGGATAGCGCGCAATGGACGTTCGAAAGCGTGCCGAAGACGCCCTTCGTGCGCATCAGGAACGCCTGGAAGAAAACCTATCTCGCCGACGTCAACGGCAAGCCGCGAGCGATCCCGACATCACCTGATGCAACCGAGGGACATTGGTCGTTCGAGCCGGTCGACGGCACCAACTTCGTCCAGTTCCGCAATCGCGAGACCGATCGCTTCCTGCTTTCGGTCAATGGCGCAGCGGCTTTGGTCGACGATTTCCGGCAAGACCAGGATAACGCCAGCCAATGGCGGCCGGTCGCAGCCGCGCCTGCGCCCGGCGGGCGTCCGACAGCCGCGGCCCCGCCTGCGCCCCGCAACCCCGCTTATGACATGGCTCTGGCAGACTGCCGCGAAATCGGCGGCTACTGGACCGGCTCCACATGTCGTCGTCCGGCCTACATCACCGAGCCCTTGTTGTGCCGGCGCGGCTTCCAATGGTCGGAAGTAACCGGCGAATGCGAATGGATCGGCGGCGGCAATTGTCCGCCATGGCAGATGGGTCCTGGAGGCACCTGCCGCCGGGATCTGTCCTGCCGCGGCGGCGAGGTCGGAATCTCCGGAAACGGCTATCAGGCCTGCTATTGCCCGCGCGGCACGGTCGTCTGGGGCGACTATCCCACGTTCTCCTGCGTCCCCTCGATTTCGCGCGTGGCGCCGTATCTGGTGCCGGCCGTCGTCGGCGGCGTGGTGCTGGGGATCATCAGCGGCGGCAAGGACCGTCCCCAGGTCGGGAACGTGTTCGGCAACAAGAGATTCTGCGGCACCGGACAAACCGGCACGCCGCCCAATTGCGTCGCGGCCGCGACGTGTCAGCCGCCGCTCGTCGGCACCCCGCCGAATTGCTACCGCCAGATGCCGCGGCCTGTGCCAACGCCGGTCGCGACACCGGTTGTCGCGCCGACCACGACGCCAGTGGTGACCCCGACCACGACGCCCGTGGTGACGTCGACCGCGACGCCCACCGTAACCCCAACCGCAACGCCCACGGCGACCCCGACTCCGATCGCGACGCCTACGCGTGCCGGGACGATTTGCCAGATCGGTCAGACCAAGGACGCCAGCGGCAATTGCGTCAGCCTCAACGCGAGTATCACCTGCACTGGCGGAAGGATCGAGCAGGGCGTGTGCGGCTGCCCGTCCGGCACCCAGCTAACCGGTAGTGGCACCAACTTCCAATGCGTCCGTGGCGACCTTCCGCCGCCGACAGGTGGGGGCAGCACGACCACCGCGCCCGTCTGCGCCTTGGGAGAGACGGCGCAAAACGGAAAATGCGTGAAGCTCAACGAGTCCATCACCTGTTCGGGCGGCAAGATCGATCAAGGCGTCTGCGGCTGTCCGGCCGGGACCAGGCTCGCCGGCAGCGGCACCAATTTCCAATGCGTTGCCGCCAATACCGGGACAACCCCGACCCCGACTCCAACTACGACGCCCACGCCGGCAACCGGAGGCGGTGCCACGGGAGGTGGTCAGCCCACACCACAAACGGGGGGAGGGCCTCCGCGTTGCACCGACGGCCAGAACACCGCCAGCGGCTGCCTCTGTGCTGCTCCGTTGACGGTCCTGCCTGGCGGCAAATGCACCCAGCCCACCGCCCGCGGTGCGGCCTGTCTCGAAGGGCAGAACATCGCGCAGACCGGCTGCAATTGCGTTGCGCCGCTGAAGCCCATCGAAAATGGATTCTGCGGCCGGCTGTTGCTGAACGAAACCAAGCCGATTTCCAGGGGGGGAATCTGCAAGCAGGGCGATGATATCGCGGCGACGGGGTGCACCTGCAACATGAATACCGTCGATGCCGGCGGTGGAAAGTTCATCTGCTCTTCGGTCAACTACACGACTTGCACCGACGGCCAGCTCATGGGCGGCAGCGGCTGCAAGTGCCGCATGACGACCGTCAAGGTCGGCAACGATCTCTACTGCACGGCGTCCGGCAGGGCGCCGATCGTCGGAGGTGCGTCATGCAGCGAAGGGCAGAGCACGGCCGGCGGTTGCCGTTGCGTGCTCCCGCTGGTCGAACTGCCGGGCGGTCGTTGCGGCAAGCCGACGCGTGGCGGTGCCTGTCTCGAAGGACAGAACATCGCGCAGGCCGGTTGCAATTGCGTGGCTCCGTTGAAGCCGATCGAGAACGGAGTTTGCGGCCGCCTGCTGAGCGGCGAGTCCACGCCGCTGACCAAGGGCGGCAATTGTGCCGAAGGTCAGGATATCATCGCGACCAAATGCGCTTGCCAGATGAAGACCGTCGACCAGGGCGGCGGCAAGTTCATCTGCAGCGCCAATCCGGCTCCCTCCGGCGTCAAGACGGCGCCGCCGCCCCGTCCCGGCGTTACGGTTGCGCCGTCGCCAACGCCAAGTTCGACACCGACGACAACTCCGCCGCCCGCCCCGAAGCCGGGAGCAGCGCCGTCGCCTACGCCAACCGTCGTGCCAACACCAACGGTGGCGCCCAAGCCGGTGGCAACGCCCTCGCCAACTCCGACGGCTGCGCCCAAGCCGGTGGTGGCACCGTCACCGGCGCCCGCACCGAAGCCTGAGGTCGCACCGCAGCCAAAACCGGTGGTGGCACCGTCACCGCCGCCTGCACCGAAGCCAGAGGTCGCGCCGCAGCCAAAGCCGGTGACGCCACCGCCACCCCCGAAGCCGGTGACAACGCCGCCACCGCCACCGAAGCCGGTAATTGCACCGCCGCCTGCACCCAAGCCGGTGACGCCACCACCGCCGCCGCCACCGAAGCCGGTGACAGCGCCACCGCCTCTACCCAAGCCGGTGGCACCACCGCCACCGCCGCCGAAGCCTGTGACGCCGCCGCCGCCACCGCCGAAACCGGTAACGGCGCCCCCGCCGCCGCCTCCGGCATGCGCGCCGCCGAAGAAGCTGAACCCGCAGGGGCAGTGCGTTTGACGAATAACTGGATGCCGTGGCGCGCAGTCACGCCACGGCATCCAATTTCGCTGCTTGTCAGATCGTCATCGCCGCCATGACGCGTTTTGCAATGCGCGGCTCCAATGCGAGGTCCGTCGATGACAAGAGTGCTCGCCGCCGTTTTGGTCTTGATGTTGTCCGCCGGCTTTGCCGGTGCGCAGACCCGCACCTATTCCTGCCCCAAGGGCAACGCCATCACGCTCACGGTGATCGCTCCGAACGCGATCAAGGCCGGACCGATCGAGGGCGGCACGATGCGGCTGAAACAGGAAGCGGGGAATCCGTTGCGCTTCTCCGATGGCGATTACGCGGTGCAGATCTCCCCGGACCAGAGCCGGATCACCGTCGAAATTCCGGATTGGGGATCCGCCAAATGCAGCTTCAGGCCGGAGGTGGCCGCGCAGGATGGCCGGTCCGGACTCGGCAATGCCGACCCGTGCGGGCCCGGCTTCCATCAGGCGCCGCAGACCGACCGCTGCGTTCCCAACGATGCGCATCCCGGCCGGCGGCCGATCGCCAACCAGTCGTCGCTGCCGATGGCCGGCATGTCGCTCGGCGGCATCATGCGCACCGAACCGTCGATGTCGGCGCCGAAGCTGGCGAGCCTGAGCGAGAAGAGCGGCATCACACTGCTGGAGCGCGCCGGCAGCATGGACGGCTACGACTGGTTCAAAATCGAATTCCACGGCCGCATCGGTTATCAATGGGGCGGCATCATGTGCTCGGCCGAAGCGATCTCGGGAATCTACCAGACATGCGAGTGAGCACGGCGATACGCGAATGATGATGCAATGACGGGGACTCGTCTCGAGCGCCCGGTGTGTGGGGGAGAGTGGGGAAGAGTGGGGAAGAGTGGGGAAGAGTGGGGAAGAGTGGGGAAGAGTGGGGAAGAGTGGGGAAGAGTGGGGAAGAGGGTGTCACCACGGCGGGACAATCCCCCATAGAAGAACGCCTGAACGGCGCTCGGGACGATGCTGCGCATCGCCGGAGACGCCGACCTCTCCCGCGGCCGATTGATTCAACTCAAGCCCGCCCCGCCTAGATCCCCAAAAGCTTCCTTGCGTTGGCCTTCAGCACCTTCGGCCGGATCTCGTCGCGGATCTCGATCTTGGCGAAGTCCGACAGCCAGCGGTCCGGCGTGATGACGGGCCAGTCCGAGCCGAACAGCATCTTGTCCTGCAGGATCGAGTTGATGTAGCGCACCAGGATCGGCGGGAAATATTTCGGCGACCAGCCCGAGAGGTCGATGTAGACGTTCGGCTTGTGGGTCGCGACCGACAGCGCCTCTTCCTGCCAGGGGAAGGACGGGTGGGCGAGGATGATCTTGAGGTCGGGGAAATCGGCCGCGACGTCGTCCATGTACATCGGGTTGGAATATTTCAGCCGCATCCCCATGCCGCCCGGCATGCCCGAGCCGACGCCGGTCTGGCCGGTGTGGAACAGCGCGACCGCGCCGCCATTGTTGATCTCTTCGTAGAGCGGATAGGCCATGCGGTCGTTGGCGTAGAAGCCCTGCATGGTCGGGTGGAATTTGAAGCCGCGCACGCCGTATTCCTCGATCAGCTTGCGCGCCTCGCGCGCGCCGAGCTTGCCCTTGTGCGGGTCGATCGAGACGAAGGGGATGAGGACGTCGAGATGCTCGGAGGCGACCTCCAGCATCTCGTAATTGTTGTAGCGGCGGAAGCCGGTCTCGCGCTCGGCGTCGACCGGGAAGATCACCGCGGCGATGTTCTTGGAGCGATAATAGGCCGCGGTCTCCGGCACGGTCGGCGGATGCTTGTTCGGCGACTTGAAGTATTCGGCCATCTGGGCCTGGAAATCGTCATAGCCGTCGTCGGGATGGCAGCCGCAGGGCTCCTCGGCATGGGTGTGGATGTCGATGGCGACGACTTTGTCGATATCAGGCAGCTTCAGCTTCGGCATGGGTTTCCTCCCGACGGGTTGCCGAATTGATTATATGATATAACGAATTTGGCAAGGCATCGGGGGAGGCGAAAAGCATAGTCGGCGAAAGTCTTTGCTGTGCTTGACCTCCGAGGGGCCAGATCGGGCCGATCCGGCCGCATCTACTGTGCATGGGGTTGTTTTCGCGAATTTGCCGGTTCGGAACGGGGCAGTTAACATTGACATGACCTCCCGCCATGCCTTAAGAACCGCCCCGTCCCGGGCGGTCGTCCGCCGGCGGGAAAAATCTCATTTTGCCACATTCGCGCGTGCCGCAACGGTAGTGCCGAACACGGCCTTTCGAACGTTCAGGATTCCGCCATGAAGGTCCGTAACTCGCTGAAATCGCTGCGCGGTCGCCATCGCGCCAACCGCCTGGTCCGCCGCAAGGGCCGGGTCTATGTGATCAACAAGGTGCAGCGCCGCTTCAAGGCTCGCCAGGGCTGATCTGAGCGGCTGATCTGAGCGGCTGATATTCGCCCTGCCGGACGCCTTCGCGCTCCCGCAAGACCACGACTCACACGAGTTTGACGCCGCCTTTGCTTTGCAAGGGCGGCTTTGCGCGTTTAGACTTTCACCATGGCAGTGAGATTCCCGTTAGCGCGCCCCCTGTGTCTGGCCCTCGTGTTGGGCGCTGCCGGTCTGGCTCCGGCCGTCGCGCAGCAGGCTGAGCCGCCCGCCAGGCAGAAGAAGCTCCCCGAGGCGCCCGCCAAGCTGCCCAAGGTCGATCGCACCAAGAATCTCGATTTCCTGTTCGGCGCGCTGAAGGCCGCGCCCGACGAGGTCAGCGCCAAGCATGTCGAAGCGCGGATCTGGGCGATCTGGCTCCAGACCCCGAGCGACACCGCGGCGCTGTTGATGTCGCGCGCCAAGACCGCGGTCGACGCCAAGAAGATCGAGGTCGCGATCAAGCTGCTCGATTCGGTCATCAAGCTCCGGCCCGACTATATCGAGGCCTGGAATCGGCGCGCCACGCTCTACTACATGCAGAACGATTACGGCCGCTCGCTCGCGGACATCCAGCAGGTGCTGATCCGTGAGCCGCGCCATTTCGGCGCGCTCGCAGGCCTCGGCATGATCATGCAGGAGGTCGGTAACGAGAAGCGCGCGCTGGAGGCCTATCGCAAGGCGCTCGACGTCAACCCGCATCTCGAGAAGATCCCCGACCAGGTCAAGGCGCTGACCGAGAAGGTCGAGGGACGGGATATTTAGCCTCAATCTCGATCATCTCTTGAGGGAACGCGGCGGCTTCGGATTAACCACGATCGCAAAGCGCGGCATCATGAGGACTATTGTCGGCGCCGCCGCAGGCCTACCTGCATGGCAGGAGCCAAAGCCATGAAGCGTTTGATTGTTGCAGGGTGCTTGCTGCTGGCGTCGGGGACGGTGAGCTTCGCCGACGGGCTGTTCTGGGTGGTCGGCAACCGCGCCACCGGAAAATGCAATATCGTGACCAGCAATCCGGTCATCATCGGCGATATCTGGTTCGGCGACGGTCCCTACAAGTCGAGGGCCGATGCCAAGCTTGCCCGTTCGACGATCCGCGTCTGTCCCGCGCTCACGCCGGACGAGGAAAAGGACGAGGACGGTACGAACTAGCCTGCAATCAATGCAGGACGCTGCCGCCGCGCTCGGCGAGGCCGCGGTCGGCGGCTGCGGCGTAAGCCTTGGCCAGCTCCGTCTCGAGATGCTCGTTGATCAGCAGCAGCGCCCGTACGGCACCGCGCAGGTCGCCGTTGCAGCTCGCGACGATCTCGTCGATCGCAGTGTCGTTCGATCTGAAGCTCATCGAAAAATCCTCCGGTTCAAACCAGGACAGTTCTGCCGGTCTTTCCCCATCCCATAGGGGGTTGCGAGGAGGATCGGCGCCCACCCGCGCCTAGATGGCGGAACCGACCATGGCGATTATATGGACGTGGCAATGACGTCCGCATGAAGCTGGTCGAGGCTTGCGCGTTCGCTTGGAATATTGTTGATTCCATTGCGTTTTTACGTCCCGCAATTGTGCACATATCCACAGGCCCGGCATTTTCGGTGGACGTTCAGGAATACCGGTGCAGCGAAACCGCCGTCCATGAGACCCGTAACTGACCCGTGCCCTGGATCTCCCGGATTCTCTCCATGATCGTGATGTCGGTCGTGACGGCGCTGGTTCTGCTGGCGCTGGCCACGCAGGCCGGAATCGTCGTCGTGCAGCGGGCCTTTCCACCCCAAGGCGGGATGGTCGAGGTCGATGGCGCGACACTGCATGTCGTCGATATCGGCCCGCGTGATGCAGGCTTGCCGATCGTGATGCTGCACGGCGCGAGCTCCAATCTCGAAGCGATGCGGCGCCCGCTCGGCGACCTCCTCGCCCGGGATCATCGCGTCATCCTGGTCGACCGCCCCGGTCACGGCTGGAGCACCCGCGCGCGGGCTCAGGATTCCACGCCGCAGATCCAGGCGCGGATGGTCGACGACGCCCTTCGCAAGCTCGGGATCGCGCGTGCGATCTTCGTCGTGCATTCCTGGAGCGGCGCGCTCGGCGCGCGGCTTGCGCTCGATCATCCGACCCGCGTCGCCGGCCTCGTCATGCTTGCGCCCGTCACCCATCCCTGGCGCGGCGGTGTTGGCCGCTACAACGAGCTGATCGCGACACCCGTGATCGGCCCGCTTCTGGCCTACACCATCACCCTGCCGCTCGGTTACTTTCTGGCCGATGCCGGTGCGCGCAACGTGTTCCTGCCGCAGACGATGCCTGACGGTTTCGTGCAGGATTCCGCGACGCCCTTGCTGCTGCGCCCGCGCGAGTTCATCGCCAATGCCTACGATCTCGTGACGCTGAAAGAGGCCGTCGCCGCGCAAGCTCCGCGCTATGGCGACATCAACGCCCCGGTCACGATCATCGCCGGCGAGCCCGACAAGACGGTCAGGACCAGCATCCATGCCCGCTTGTTCGCGGCCACGGTGCCGAATGCGAAACTGATCGTGCTGCCCGATCTCGGCCACATGGTGCAGAACGCCGTGCCGGACCGCGTGAAGGCGGAGATCGAGACGATGATCGGGAAAATCACTCCTGCACAGGCGGCTGCCGATTAGAGCTTTCGAGCGAAGGAGCTGCTCCCGTAGCCCGGATGGAGCGAAAGCGTAATCCGGGACGTCTCCCCAGGCATCTTCAACTGTCCCGGCGCGTTGGAGAGTTGTGATGCCGCTGCTTGCTCCGTCATTGCGAGGAGCTCAACGACGAAAAAATCGCGTAGCAATTTTGCGCAGATGCGACGAAGCAATCCAGACCGCCGCCGCGGAAGCAGTCTGGATTGCTTCGCTGTGCTCGCAATGATTCCTGGAGAGCGCGGTAAAAGAAAAAGCGGCAGCGTCGGTCCTGATTCGATCAGAACCGAAGCTGCCGCGACGGCCTTGTGCAGGCTTACTGCTTGATCTTCCCGTCCTTGTCGAACTGGGAGACGTAGGCCCAGAGATTGTTGATCTCGGTCTCGTTCTTGATGCCGGCGAACGCCATCTTGGTGCCGGGGATCTTGGCCTTGGGATCCTTGATGTATTCCTTGAACACGGCCTCGTTCCAGGTGATGCCGGAACCCTTGTTCGCCTCCGAATAGCTGTAGCCTTCAACGGTGCCCGACTTGCGGCCGTTGAGACCGTTGAGCTCGGGGCCGACCTTGTTCTTGGCGCCTTCGCCGATCGCGTGGCAGGCCAGGCATTTGTTGAACGATGTCTTGCCGGCTGCGACATCCTGCGCCATCGCGGCGGGTGCGGTGGCAATCACGGTGAGGATCGTCAGTGCGCCAAAGGTCAATTTTGTCATCGGATGCTCTTCGTCTCTTCCCTGGTGGGTCTGGCCTGGTCAGTCTCTTGCCTGATCGGCAATCGCCCGGCCCGCCGGTTTTGACAGGCCTGCTCAGCTTGGACAAGCCACCAAACCATGACAGGTTTCACGATTTCCTACTTGTCCCAGAGCGAACTGGCTCGAGATCGTCGATCCGACTTTCGGATAGCCTACCCAAACGGGCGCGGACGTGATTGATTTGCCGAAACAAATTGATCGTGCGGCGTGAGCCGGAAGGATAGATCATGGCCATTATGATGCCTGCGAGCGACCAGGCCGTGCTCGCGCGGCGCGCCGACATCATTGCTGCATTGCGCGCAATCGTGCCCGGCGAGGGGGTGATCGATAGCCTCGCGGAGATGCGGGCTTACGAGTCCGACGGGCTGACGGCCTATCGGCAGCCGCCGATGGTGGTGGTGCTGCCCGATACGACCGAGCAGGTCTCGCTCGTCCTGAAATATTGTGCAGAGCAGAACATCAAGGTGGTGCCGCGCGGCTCCGGTACCTCGCTGTCGGGCGGGGCGCTGCCGCTCGAAGACGGCGTGCTGCTCGGCCTCGGCAAGTTCAAGCGCATTCGCGAGATCGATTTCGACAACCGCGT
>RXJC01000660.1 GCA_003963435.1 Bradyrhizobiaceae bacterium
TGGTTCGATGGCCCGGCAGCCCCACCAGCCGTGGAGCCGGGTGGATGTCAAGGCCCTGCGCACCTACGAGATCTTGGGCTGCCCGACCGGCAAAACACACGAGCGCTGGGTCAATCGACCCATGTCAAAATATTCCACTTTACCGAAATTCGGTTTCGGCGTATGTGTGGCCATCCCGATCCGGCGAAAGGGGCGGTCGTACGTCGTTTCGAACCGCGGATCGGGGAGCGGTGGACGCAGGCGGCGTCGTGCGCGAGAGGTGGGAGCAGGGCGGGATCAACCCCGTGAGGTCCTGACCTTCGTGCGGACGAGCGGCGCCGGTGCGTACGGCCAAATCGCGTGGTCCTGGCTGTCGTTGCTACAGTCAAGCCTTGCGGAGGTGCGCCGCGCCCAACCGGGCAAAGCGCGCCGTCAATTCGCGGGGACGAGGGAGGCCAAAGGAAAGGTCGGCTCCCGGGAGAGCGCGCCATACGCCGTCAGACCACCGCGCAGGGAAGGCCGGACGTTTTCCGGCTTCACCTGTCATCCGTTGTGCATTGCGTGTGCATTCTCATCGCACGACGGACAAGCGGGTGCCAGCCGGCGCCCGGCCTTCCCTGCGCCCTTTCGTTTTCAGGGCGTGAAGAAGACAGCAAAACTCGGGCGGAAGCGCCGCGAGGAGGAGAAGGCATGTCTGCGAGTCACAACTTCGGACATCGTAGGGTGGGCAAAGCGCAAGCGTGCCCACGCATCTCGTGCCGCAAAATGAATTCGGTGGGCACGGCGCTTCGCGCCTATGGCCACCCTACGGCACCGTGTCTGCCGCACACACCAGTACGCCCCCCACGAATGTGGCGAGATCGCATCATCTCGACAAAAAAACCTCTGTCGACGATGCGCCCTCGCACCTTGATGAATCAACCCCGGTTGGTCCATAAGCGGCGTCCCGTGACCGGTGGTTCGCTGCCGCACGGCGGACTTGGATAGAGGGATTCTCGCGTGGCAAATATCAACCAGAAAATTGCGCAGGAGCTAGGGGTTCGGGCCGAGCAGGTCGAGGCGGCGGTGACGCTGCTCGACGGCGGCGCCACGGTTCCCTTCATCGCCCGCTACCGCAAGGAAGCGACCGGTGCGCTCGACGACGCGCAATTGCGCACCCTGGAGGAGCGCCTGGTCTATCTGCGCGAGCTCGAGGACCGCCGCAAGGCTATCCTCGAATCAGTCCGCGAGCAGGGCAAGCTCGATGCCGCGCTGGAGGCCTCGATCATGGCCGCCGACAGCAAGGCGCGCCTGGAGGACATCTATCTGCCGTTCAAGCCGAAGCGCCGCACCAAGGCGGAAGTGGCCAAGGAAGCCGGCCTCGAGCCGCTCGCCAATCAGCTCATGGCCGAGCCCGGCAACGATCCCAAGGTCGTGGCGGAAGCCTTCGTCAATGCCGAGAAGGGTGTTGCCGATGTTGCTGCTGCGCTCGACGGCGCCCGCGCCATTCTGGTCGAGCGTTTCGACGAGGACGCCGACCTGATCGGCGCGCTGCGCGAGGACATGTGGACCAATGCGCGCATGGCCTCCAAGGTGCGCGACGGCAAGAAGACCGAGGGCGAAAAGTTCGCCGACTATTTCGATTTCTCGGAGCCGCTCACAAAACTGCCCTCGCACCGCATTCTCGCGATGTTCCGCGGCGAGAAGGAGGAGATCCTCGATCTGCAGATCCAGGCGGAGGAAGCGCCGCCCGCCGGCGTGCCGGGCGCCTATGAACTGAAGATCATGAAGCGGTTCGGCATCGCCGATCTCAAGCGTCCCGGCGACCGCTGGCTGATCGACACCGTGCGCTGGGCCTGGCGCACCAAGATCCAGGTGCATCTGAATATCGACCTGCGCATGCGGCTGTGGAATGCCGCGGAGACCGAGGCGGTGCGCGTGTTCGCCTCCAATTTGCGCGATCTCCTGCTGGCCGCGCCGGCCGGCACCCGCGTCACCATGGGCCTCGATCCCGGCTACCGCACCGGCGTCAAGGTCGCGGTGATCGACGCCACCGGCAAGGTGGTCGACACCACCGCGATCTATCCGCACGAGCCGCAGCGGCAGTGGAACGAGTCGCTGGCAACGCTCGGCCGGCTCGCGATGAAGCACAAGGTCGAGCTGATCGCGATCGGCAACGGCACCGCCTCGCGCGAGACCGACAAGCTCGCGACCGAGCTGGTCAAGGGCCTCGCCGAGCTGAAGATGTCCAAGATCGTGGTGTCGGAAGCTGGCGCGTCGGTCTATTCGGCCTCGGCCTTCGCGTCGGAGGAGTTGCCGGGTCTCGACGTCACCCTGCGCGGCGCGGTCTCGATCGCCCGCCGCTTGCAGGACCCGCTCGCCGAGCTCGTCAAGATCGAGCCCAAGGCGATTGGCGTCGGCCAGTATCAGCACGACCTCGGCCAGGCCAAGCTGGCAAAGTCGCTCGACGCGGTGGTCGAGGACTGCGTGAACGCGGTCGGCGTCGACGTCAACACCGCCTCGGCGCCGCTGCTCGCGCGCGTGTCCGGCGTCGGCTCAGGCCTGGCGCAGAGCATCGTCGCGCACCGCGACGCCAACGGGCCGTTCAAGTCGCGCAAGGCGCTCAAGGACGTGCCGCGGCTCGGGCCGAAGGCGTTCGAGCAGTGCGCCGGCTTCCTGCGCATTCTCGGTGGCGAGGATCCGCTCGACGCCTCCGGCGTGCATCCGGAAGCCTATCCGGTGGTGCGACGCATTCTCGCGGCCACCAAGAGCGACATCAAGGCGCTGATCGGCTCCAGCGAGATCGTGCGCACCTTGAAGCCGAAGGATTTCGTCGACGAGACCTTCGGCCTGCCGACCGTCACCGACATCCTGAAGGAGTTGGAAAAGCCCGGCCGCGACCCGCGTCCGGCGTTCAAGGCCGCGGTGTTCAAGGAAGGTGTCGAAGAGATCAAGCACCTCAAGAAGGGCATGATTCTCGAGGGCACCGTGACCAACGTCGCCGCGTTCGGCGCCTTCGTCGACATCGGCGTGCACCAGGACGGGCTCGTGCACATCTCGGCGATGTCCAAGACCTACATCAAGGACCCGCGCGAGGTGGTGAAGCCCGGCGACATCGTCAAGGTGAAGGTGCTGGACTTCGAGGTCGCGCGCAAGCGCATCTCGCTGACCTTGCGCCTCGACGACGAGGTCGGGGCCAAGAAGGACGCCCCCGGCATGCAGCGCGACAATAGCGCGCGCAACGCCTCCCGCATGACCTCGTCGGCCCCGCGCAAGCAGGAATCGTCTTCCGGCGGCGGTGGCGCCCTCGCCGAAGCGCTGCGCCGCGCGGCGGAGAAGAGCGGCGGGAAGAGGGTGTAACCCCGCCGCCGCGCGTCGCGCTATTCGACGTGCGGACGGCTCCTTCCACGCCGCATTGCGAGCGTGGCGAAGCGATCCGGCAAGGGCTCCTCGTGCAATTTTGAGGTGCGTGGATGCCGCTCGGCCTTTCCATATTGCGGGATCATTGAGGCATCTCAATTTGATCAGAGGCGGACCGGCCTAGCTTTCGATTGCAATTCTGCTGCCTCAGGTTGCGGGGCCCGATGAGCATCGAATGTCTTGCCGGCTGGCGAAGGTATGGTGCGGCGGTCTTCGCCGCGCTGCTGATGCTCGCGTCACCAGCGCGCGCGGGGTGCAGCCTCGAGGACGTCGGCAAGTCCTTCTACGGCACGCTCAAGGCAACATATGATTGCGAGTCGCTCTGTTCCGATAGCGAGACCAATTGCGATATCGCGATCGCGCTGGATCTGGCCCTCGCCGGTGTGGCGATCCAGAGCTCGGACACGGGCAAGGGACAGGACCTGGTCAACCAGTTTTGCGCGCAGGCGACCGGCTCTGGGGATGTCATCGCCGACAAGCTGCAGGCGCTATTCGGCAGCTCGATTCCCGCAGACATCTACAAGAAGCTGAAGAACAACAGCTCGGCTCAAAAGATCGCGAAGTGCTCCTGCGAAACCGAGCAGAGCACGAATTCCATTGGTTTCGACCTCGGCGAATGCGTTCAGGATGTGCTGTGCGGCAAGCTAGGGATTGGGTGCAACTGCACGCGGCCGCCGCCGCAAATGGCTTATTGCGGGTCGGTCGACGTCAAGCATTGCCAACCCATGGGTCACTTCGACCAGATGAAAGATCCGGCCTGCATCCCCTACAGCTCCATCGCCAACTGCAATCCGAATTGGCAGAAGTGCGGATACGGGGACAACATCCCGACGGTCGCGAAGGCGGACACGCCGGAGGGAACGCTGGCCATCTTGCTGCCGCCGACGCAGGAAGACACCGGCTGCGATCCCGTCCAATCCTGCTTCTGCCCCAAGCCGATGGTTCCGGCCTGGCATGAGGTGGCAAATCCAGGGACCGATGTGCATCGCTGGCTGTTCGCCTGCGATTGTCCGTATGAAGCCGACAATCCAGACCACCAGACGCATCCCGGCCCGATCCTGCCGAGCGGGCTGTCACAGTGCCTCTGCGACAACACGAACCAACCGGCAAATCTCGGCTTCGCGCCGTTCGGCATGTGCCCGCCGCCGGCATGTCCCGCGGGACAGACACGCATGGGCCAGAACGGCGAATGCGTGACGCCGTGCTCCGACCCGAAGCAGGGCATGGCGTTCGACGGCAGCTGCTGCAACCCGGCGCAGATGACGACCTGCGGGCAATGCTGCCCGCCGGGGACGATACCCGATGCGAACAGCGGCACCTGCGTGCCGAAGCAAATCGTGAAGTGAGGTTGCGATCGTGACACCTTGCCGAAACAAGTCGCACTCAACCGGTGTCCGCGCGATGCGGCGGGCGTCCGCATCCGCGTTTCGCAACTTCGGCTTGAGAGCCTCGTCGGTGGCGTTCGTCATCGCCGCCATGATCCTGCTGGCGTCGCCGGCGCGGGCGGGGTGCAACCCCAGCGACATATTCAATGCCACCAAACAGTCGGTGAGCGGACTGTCGGATTGCGCCTCGGCCTGCGCGACTGGCGCCGGCTGCGCCGCGGCGGCCGCGGCGACCGGCATCCTCACCGAGATCGCCGCCTCGGCGGGACAAGGCGTGGTCAATTCGTTCTGCAGTCATGTGCAGGGCAACGCCACCCAGATCCTCGGCCAATTGCAATCGGCGGGCGGCTCGAAGATCGGGCAGAACGTGCTCGGCGAGCTTGCCGATGTGCTGTCGGCTGTCGGCTCGCCCGCGACGGTCGTGCAATGCGCCTGCCAGACCGAGCAGGGAGTCGGCTCGTTGGGCTCCGATCTCGGGCAATGCATGGAGGATGTGCTGTGCTGGCTTCAGGGCGTACTTGGTGATTCCTGTGACTGCACGCGGCCGCCGCCAGCCATCGTCAGTTGCCCGTCGATCGACGTCAAGAAGTGCTTGGAAGACCACGACTACTCGGGCGTCTGGAACCCGGCATGCATTCCCTCCGCCGGGATCGTCAACTGCAACCCGGACTGGCAGCAATGCGGATACGAGGGATACAGCCCGTCAGTTGCAAAGCTGCAGACCCCCGAGGGAACTCTTGCTGAGGCATTGCCCGCAACCGCCAAGGGCACTGGTTGCTACGGGGTCTCCTATTGCTTCTGTCCGGTGCCGATGAACCCTACCTGGCACCAGGTACCCAATCCGGATGGCGATCTTCCCCGGTTCATGTTCACGTGCGATTGCCCGTACGATCCGAATGACCCTGATCATCAAACGCATCCCGGCGCCCTGATGGCGAACGGGATCTCGTCGTGCCTGTGCGACAACACGAACCAGCCCGCAAATTTCGGCTTTGCGCCATTTGGCATGTGTCCGCCAGCGGCGTGTCCCGCCGGACAGACCCGCCTCGGCCTGAACGGCGCCTGCGTGACCCCGTGCGCCGATCCGAGCCAGGGCATGGCGTTCGATGGCAGCTGCTGCAGTCCCGCCCAGATGAGTTCCTGTGGGCAATGTTGCCCGCCGAGCACCGTGCCGGACCCGAAGAGCGGCAGCTGTGTGCCGCGACCTCAGCAACCGAAATGAGGCGGCTCAACATCATGGATCTTTGTCGATACAATTCATTCGCAACCGCCGCCCGCGCGATGCGGCGCATCGCCGTCGCGCTGAGCCTGGCTCTCGCACTTGGCGATCCGGCTTCGGCTCAGGCGCCCCGCGGTGTGTACGCGCCTGGCGAGGCGGCAGTCACCGGATTTTCCGGTGCCGTCCGCCCGTTCGAGATGGAGCCCGGCCAGGACGCCGACGCCCTGTCTTTCATCGATCCGGAAGGCCCTTCGCTGCGTGTCGTCGATCTCAGCCGCATGGGCGGCCCGCCGGAGGCGCAGCTCGTCGGCGCGCCAAAACCCCTTACGGTGAGCGCGAAGTGGATCGGGCAGGTGTTCGGCGTTGCGCTGGACGACCATTCGCCGGCCAACATCTATGTCGCCGCGACGTCGGCCTACGGTCTTTCGATCGTCGCGCCGGGGCCCGACGGCAAGCCGAAGCGCGTCAGGACCGGCACCAATGGGGCGACCTTCATGCCGGCGCAATGGGGCCCGAAAGGCGGTCCGGGATCGATCTGGAAGATCAATGGCCTCACTGGCGAAGTGACGCTGTTCGCGACCGTTGCGACCGGCAAGCAGGTCAATTCGGGGGCGGCGCTCGGCGGATTGACCTACGATCCTGCCACGAAATCGCTGTTCGTCGCCGACCGCGAGAGCGGACTCATTCATCGTTTCAGCCTGAACGGCATCGACCTCGGCGTCTACGATCACGGCACAGCCGGCACCACCGCGGTCGGGCTTGCGCCGGTGCCAACGAAAGCCGGGCCCGGCGTCGATCTTGCGAGCCCGCAATTCGACAGCGCGCGGCCGGAGACCTGGGGCTACGCGGCGCCGGCGCGCCGGGTGTTCGGCCTCGCAGTGCGTGACCACCGCCTCTATTACGCCATCGCGGAGGGATTGCGCGTCTGGTCGGTCGACCTCAACGCGGATGGTTCGTTCGGCGCGGACGTCAGGATCGAGGTTGCGGTGCCGCCCGCGGCCGGCCCCACCGAGATTTCCCGGATCACCTTCGACGACTCGGGACGGATGTATCTGGCCGAGCGGCCGGCGCCAACCGGCGTTCAGGATTTCGAGGCCTTGTCCGTGCCGTCGATCGGACGCGTGCTGCGCTACGCGATGATCGGCGTCACGGCGGCGAAGCTGCCGATCTGGCAGACCTTGCCGGATGAATATGCGGTCGGCTTCCCGGAAAAATTCCGCAACGACAATGGCGGCGTCGCGATCGGTTACGGCTATGACGGCCGGGGCAACATCAATCCGCGCTCCTGCGGCGGCTTCGTCTGGACGACCGGGGAACAGTTGCGTCACGCCACCGATCCCAAGCTCGCCGCACGGCTTGGTCAAAGCGATATGCTTGCAATCGACGGGCTGCAGGGAAATCCTGCCTGGCGCATCCGCCGCGACGACGAGCCGCCGCTGATGAGCTATTTCGTCGACTATGACGACGCGCCTCCAGATCCATCCGCACGGGGACATCTGGGAGACATCGCCATCCTGCGCACCTGCGCCGACCAGCCGGCGCAACTCCTGCCCGGCATGACCCCCGTTGGCGTGCCGCTGCCGCCGCCAAGTTTCCGGGCCTGTCAGACGCATGTGTGCGGCCCGGGTGGCAAGCCGCTGTGCCCGGCCAATCAAGTCTGGAGCAAGGGCGCCTGTGCGCAGGGTTGCACGAAACCTGACATCCTCGTTGGCGGCAAATGCTGCTCACCCGCCGATCTCGGCCCCGGGGGGGCCTGTTCCAACTCCAACGGCAAGCCGTCGACCGACATCATGAAGCCGATGTGCGGCACCACACAGACGGCGATCGGCCCCAACCACGAGTGCTGCGAGAACGATCACATCTATACCGGATCGGGCGGTGTGCAGCTTTGCTGCGCGAACGCTCTGGTCAACGGCGTGTGCCAGCCGTTCATTCCCAAGATTCCGGGCGGGCTATGTCTCGACTGCTGTTCGCCGGGCTATGTGAAAATCGCGGGAAAATGTTGCCTGAAGAGCCAGGCGACCTCGAAAGGGGTGTGCTGTCCGATCGGCCAGACTCCGAGCGCCGACGGCACGCAATGCCAGCCGATGTTCAAGATTCCGAAGATCTCACTCTGTTGTGCCGTCGGCTATGTTCCAACAGCGGCGGGCAAGTGCTGCGCGACCGGAAACCTGACGTCGAGCGGCGAGTGCTGTCCCGCCCCGGTCAATCCGAATGATCGCTCGCAGTGCGTCGCCCAGAGCGGCAAGAAATTCTCCCCGCAGCAACCCTGCGCGGCGGGCGAAACGCGCGACGACAAGGGCGCCTGCGTGGCGCGCAAGCCGACACCTGTGCCGGTCACGCCTTCGCCTATTCCCGTGCCGCGTCCCTCGAAGCCGAAGGCTCCTGGAGAACGTGAGCCGTCTACGACACGCCCGATCAGCTGTCCGCCCGGAACGGCCCCGGGGCCGTTTGGCAGGCGCTGCTTACCGGTTGGACCTCGCCGAGTTGCGCCGATTCAGCCTGGCCGTGTCGCGCCGCTTGTGCGGGAAAGGCAGCGCTAGGATGTTCTTGAGAGGAAAGTGGAGGAGTTCGACAATGCTTACAATGATCGACAGGCTAAGGCTTGCGTCAGCCCGGCTCCAAGCAGCGGCGCTGGCTATGCTCGTCGCCGCCGCAATTGCAGTGCCGAGCACAGCGTATGGAGAGATGCAACGTGCGGACGTGGACGATGCCATCCTGCAATATCTCGCCGCGCACCCGGAGGCCCTCGGACCCGCGATCGAAAAATATCTGGCCGATCACCCCGAGGCGGTTCGCACTGCGCTGATGGCCCTCATAGCCAAGCGCAACGCCGCCGCGCAGACCGCACCGACGCCTGCGGGCAATGCCAGGCAGGTGATCAGCGACAACGCCAAGGCGCTGTACGCCGCGCCGCTGCAGACGACCCTCGGCGCCGCCGACGGCGCCCGCACGGTGGTCGAGTTCTACGACTTCAACTGCGGCTATTGTCGCAAGGCCCTGGGCGACACGCTGGCGCTGATCGCCGACGAGCCGAACGTGCGCATCGTGCTCAAGGAGCTCCCGATCCTCGGCCCTGACTCCGTCGAAGCCGCAAAGGTCGCGATCGCGCTGCAGATGCATCATCCCAGCGCCGTCGAATCGCTCGAGTTTCATCGCCGTCTGCTGGCGAAGCAGGGACGAGTCGATCGTGCCGCGGCGCTCGCGGTCGCTGCCGATCTCGGTTTCAACGCGAGCGAGATCGAGAAGGATGCGGCCAGCGCCGAGGTGAGCGAGGCCCTGCAGCAGAA
>RXJC01000568.1 GCA_003963435.1 Bradyrhizobiaceae bacterium
GCCAGACCACGCAGCAGAACTACGGACCGGAGAAGATGGCGACCATCGTCAGCCATCAGCATCCGGATCATGATTGATGATATGGTTGAAGCCATGAGCCGCATTCCGAACTTTGCCAACCTCGCCTTCGAGCGCGCCGCCACCGCAGCGCCTGCCGGTAGCGCCGAGCCGTGGCTGACACCCGAGGGCATTCTGGTAAAGCCCGCCTACGGCGAGGCTGACCTCGCCGGGCTCGATTTCCTCGAGACTTATCCGGGCATCGCGCCTTATCTGCGCGGGCCCTACCCGACCATGTATGTCAACCAGCCCTGGACCGTCAGGCAATATGCCGGCTTCTCCACGGCGGAGGATTCCAACGCGTTCTACCGCCGTAACCTTGCGGCCGGACAGAAGGGCCTCTCGGTCGCCTTCGATCTCGCCACCCATCGCGGCTATGACTCGGACCATCCACGCGTCGGCGGCGACGTCGGCATGGCCGGCGTTGCCATCGATTCCATCTACGACATGCGCACGCTGTTTGCGGGGATTCCGCTCGACCAGATGAGCGTGTCCATGACCATGAACGGCGCAGTGCTGCCGATCCTCGCGCTCTATGTCGCCGCAGCCGAGGAACAGGGCGTGCCGCCGGAGAAGCTGTCGGGCACCATTCAGAACGACATTCTGAAAGAGTTCATGGTGCGCAACACCTACATCTATCCGCCCGCGCCCTCGATGCGGATCATCTCGGACATCTTCGCCTACACCTCGCAGAAGATGCCGAAATACAACTCCATTTCCATCTCCGGCTATCACATGCAGGAAGCCGGCGCGACGCAGGACCTCGAGCTCGCCTATACGCTGGCCGACGGCGTCGAATATCTGCGCGCGGGCCTTGCCGCCGGTCTCGACGTCGACCGCTTCGCGCCGCGGCTGTCGTTCTTCTGGGCGATCGGCATGAATTTCTTCATGGAGGTCGCCAAGCTGCGCGCCGCGCGACTGCTCTGGGCGAAGCTTCTGAAGCCGTTCAACCCGAAAGACCCGCGCTCGCTGTCGCTGCGCACGCATAGCCAGACCTCGGGCTGGTCGCTGACCGCGCAGGACGTCTTCAACAACGTGATGCGCACCACCGTGGAGGCGATGGCGGCGACGCAAGGCCACACCCAGTCGCTGCACACCAACGCGCTCGACGAAGCCCTGGCGCTGCCGACCGATTTCTCGGCGCGCATCGCCCGCAACACCCAGCTATTCCTGCAGCAGGAGAGCGGCACCACCCGCATCATCGATCCCTGGGGCGGCTCGTATTACGTCGAGCGGCTGACGCGCGACCTCGCGGCCAAGGCCTGGGGCCACATCCAGGAGGTCGAGGAACTCGGCGGCATGGCCAAGGCGATCGAGGCCGGCCTGCCGAAGCTGCGCATCGAGGAAGCCTCGGCCAAGACGCAGGCCCGCATCGACGCCGGCAAGCAGGCAGTGATCGGCGTCAACAAGTACAAGCCGACCGACGAGATGCCGATCGACATTCTCAAGGTCGACAACACCAATGTGCGGCGCCTGCAGATCGACAAGCTGACGCGGCTGAAAGCTGAGCGCAACCAGAAGGACGTCGATGCCGCGCTCGCCGCGATCACGCGGTCGGCCGGCGAGGGCAATGGCAATCTGCTGGCGCTCGCCATCGACGCCGCGCGCGCCAAGGCGACCGTCGGCGAAATCTCCGACGCGATGGAGAAGGTGTTCGGCCGGCACCGCGCCGAGATCAAATCCATCACCGGCGTCTACAAGCGGGAGGCGTCCAGCATGGGCAACCAGGTCGAGAAGGTTCAGGCGCTGATCGACGCCTTCGAGGAAGCGGAAGGCCGCCGCCCGCGCATCCTGGTCGCCAAGATCGGCCAGGACGGCCACGACCGCGGCCAGAAGGTGATTGCGTCCGCCTTCGCCGACATCGGATTCGACGTCGACATCGGGCCGCTGTTCGCAACCGCCGACGAAGCGGCGCGGCAGGCGGTCGAGAACGACGTGCACATTCTCGGCGTCTCCTCGCTTGCGGCTGCCCATCTCACTGCCGTGCCGGAACTGAAGGCCGCGCTGAAGAAGCAGGGCCGCGACGACATCATGATCATCGTCGGCGGCGTGGTGCCGCCGCAGGATTACGACGCGCTCTATGCCGCCGGCGCGGAAGCCATCTTCCCGCCGGGCACGGTGATCGCGGAAGCCGCCGAGGAGCTGATCCGCAAGCTGAACGCCCGGCTCGGGCATAGCCAGGCGGCGGAGTAGCTTTCGCCGTCTGTTTTCCGACAAGAAGGATCTTGCGTGATGTATCTCGCGCCAACGTTGATGCGCGCGCTCGCTGTCGCCACGGTTTGCAGCGCGCTGTTCGGTCCGGCTCAGGCCGCCGACCCCAAGCCCGATGCCGCCATCAAGACCAAGAGCATCGAGGCGCGCGTTTTCCTCGACGACAGGATCAAGGCGGATGCCGCCCTCGCGGCAGATTGCCTTGCCGAAGGCAAGAAATGGCTCGACAAGAACGCAGCCGAAGCCGCCGCCGCGCGCAAAGCAGATCCGCAGTTCTTTCGGGAGCGCGGCTGGGATTTCGAGCGCAAATATGAGATACGCTCCGTCGTTGCCGACCGCTATGTCAGCGTCCTGCGCAACGACTACATGAACACGAATGGTGCGCATCCCAATTCGGACGTGAACACGATCCTGTGGGACAAGGCCGACAACAAGCGCATCTCGATCCGGCCGTTCTTCGCCGAGACCGCCGACAACGGGGCGACCATGAAGGCGATGGTAAAGGCCATCATCGTCTCGCTCAGGGCCGAGAAGAAGAAGCGCGACGCCGGCGAGACCGCAACCGACGAATGGTTCAAGGAGCTGAAGCCGAGCCTGCTCAAGGTCGGCGCGGTGACGCTCGCGCCGTCAACTGAAGCCGGCAAGAGCTCCGGCCTCACCTTCCACTATCCGCCCTACGCCGTCGGTCCCTACGCCGAGGGCGAATATGTCGCCTTCGTGCCGTGGGAGACGCTGAAGCCGTATCTCACCGCGGAAGGCGCCCGCATCTTCGGCGGCGCGCGGCCGAAGGGCGACGCCCAGGAGCCGTGAGCGATCGCTAGCTGGATCGCACCAGTGTCCGCGCAAGCGAGTCCGTCCAAGCCGGAATCCAGGACGCAAACAGCGCCCGCCAGCGATCGGCGTCCGCAGGTTCTGTCTCGAGGTCGACCGACCATTCGATGAGAGTGCGGTCGCCCTCGGTGATCGGGCGCAGATGCATGGTGCCTTGATAGCGCGTCGGCGCCGGCATCAGGTTTCCCTCATCTTGCGGATACGGCAGCGCTTCGAGACCCGCATAGGTCAGGGTGTGCTGCCGGTCCGAGTGATCGACCAGGCGCTGGCGGATCCAGTTTCCGAGATAGCAGAAGCGCCTGATGGCGCCGACTTCATCGCCGCGCTTGTCGTCTTCGATCACGCTCTCGCTCACGCCGTCGATATAGGCGGGGTAGTTGTTGAAATCGCGGATCAGCGACCAGACTTCGTCCAGGGGACGGTCCAGCACGGCGCTGTAATAGGCTTGGGTCATGGATGGCTTGCCTTTGGCATTCGTTACGCGCTGAGGTTGGCGTCGCGCGCAGGCGAAACCCACCCGATTTCCGACTGCCCAGCCGATCGGCGTGCGGTTTTCGCACAACATGTCGATCTCCCTTGGTAGCGCTACCTTGCGGCCGCGCTGCAAAGCCGACTAGAATGTCACCATTGAGAAGAGCGCCCGATTTCACGGGCGCCGCTGGGAGGCATTGATGTCCAAGATTTCGCGCCGCACCTTTGCGGCCTCGACCGCCGCTGTCGCGGCATCCGCCGCTTTCGGCTTCAAGCCCGCGTTCGCCGATGAGGCCTATCCCACCCGGCCAATTCAGCTGATCTGCCCGTGGGGTGCCGGCGGGGGAACTGATGCCACGGCCCGCATCGTCGGCGTGCTTCTGGAAAAGGAATTCGGCCAACCGGTGAACGTCGTCAACCGCACCGGCGGTTCCGGCGTGGTCGGCCATTCTGCGATCGCGACCGCCGCAGCAGACGGCTACACGCTCGGGATCATCACGGTGGAAATCGCGATGATGCACTGGGCCGGCCTTACCCAGCTCACGCCGAAGGATTTCACGCCACTGGCCCTGATGAACGAGGACCCTCCGGGGATTCAAGTCAAGGCGGATTCAGCCTACAAGACGGTGAAAGACCTGGCCGACGCGATCAAGGGCTCCGCGCCCGGGAAGTTCAAGGCATCGGGTACAGGCCAGGGCGGCATCTGGCATCTCGCTTTGGTGGGTTGGCTGAAAGCCATGGGCCTGCCGCCGAATCAGGTGGCATGGGTACCCTCCAATGGCGCCGCGCCCGCGATGCAGGATCTTGCCGCGGGCGGCATCGATTTCACCACCTGCTCCATCCCGGAGGCCCGCGCGATGATCGACGCCGGCAAGGCGCGCAGTCTCGCCGTCATGGCGCCGAAGCGCGCAGCGACCTTCCCTGACGTGCCGACCCTCAAGGAGGCGATGGGCGTCGACTACACGACCGGAGCCTGGCGTGGTTTCGCCGGGCCGAAGGGACTTCCACAGCCGATCGCAGCCAAGCTGACGGCTTCGCTGAAGAAGATCTTCGATTCCAAGGAATACAACGACTTCATGTCGTCGCGCGGCTTCGGCGTCCTGTGGAATGACGCCTCGGGCTATGCCGCGTTCATGGACAAGGCGGACGCACAGATGGGCGAAGCCATGAAAGCGGCCGGTATCGCCAAGACCTGAAACAGGGCCTGAAACAGGGCATCATAACCCGTCGAAGACCCCAACCGTACAGACTTCGAGGCCGCGCCGTTCGCGGCGCGCCTCGTTTCGATCCCAGGGAGCCGCCATTGCGCGCCAACGATGCCATCGCCGGGCTGGTGCTCGTCATTCTGTCCATCGTGATGATAGCCCTGACGGCGAGTTTCCCCGACTTCCCCGGCCAGAAATACGGACCGTCGCTGTTTCCGCGCATCTTGGGCGCCGGATTGATCGTCTGCGGCGGCATCCTGATGTGGAACGGTTTGGCCGCACGGCGTGGCGGCGCACCGTGGATCGAGATCGCGCCATGGGCGAAAGAACCCCGCCGCCTTGCCACGTTTGTTCTCGTGCTCGTCCTCTTGCTGCTCTATATCTTCGCCGCCGAAACCGTCGGTTTCATCCCGCTCGCCCTGCTCTTTCTTGTGACGCTGTTCGTCTGGCTCGGCGTGCGGCCGTGGATTGCCGCGGCCACCGCGATCGCCGGCACTTTCACGATCTACTGGTTCTTCGCCACATTGCTTCGCGTGCCGCTGCCGCGCGGCTGGCTGAATTCAATTCTCTGAGGCCGCCATGGATGCCCTGCTCACCGCGAGCCGCTTGATCCTCGATCCCTATGTTCTCTGGGTCATCACCGCATCGGCGGCCTTTGGCATGTTCGTCGGCGCGATGCCGGGTCTCACCGCGACGATGGCGACGGCGCTGCTCGTACCGGTAACGTTCTTCATGGATCCGGTACCGGCGCTCGGCGCCATCGTTACCGCGACCGCCATGGCCATCTTCGCCGGCGACATTCCGGCAGCGCTGCTCCGCATTCCAGGCACGCCGGCGTCGGCCGCCTATACGGACGAGAGCTACGCGATGTCGAAGAAGGGGCAGCTCGACCTCAATCTCGGCGTCAACCTGGTGTTCTCCGTGCTTGGCGGCTTCGTCGGCGTCGCCATCCTGATCGTGTGCGCACCGGCGCTGGCCGAGGTTGCGATCAACTTTTCCTCGTTCGAATATTTCTGGCTGGCCCTGCTCGGCCTGACCTGCGCCGTCTTCATGACCAGCGACGTGCCGCTGAAGGGAATCACCTCCCTGTTGTTCGGGCTCGCTATCAATTGCATCGGCATCGATCCCGCAGCAGGCTACCCGCGCTTCACCTTCGGCAGCGTCGAACTGCTGCAAGGCATCAGCTTCATTCCCGCGATGATCGGCATGTTCGCGCTGTCCGAGCTTCTGCGCGGCATGGTCCACGCCGACGCGCAGGGAGCCGTGATCGCGCAGAAGATCGGCAACATCTTCAGCGGCGTCTTCGGCGTCTTCAAGCGCTACTGGTTCAATTTCCTGCGTGGGTCGGCCATCGGCGTCCTGATCGGCGCACTGCCCGGAGCCGGCGCCGACATCGCGGCCTGGATCTCCTTCGCGGTCTCGAAGCGATTCTCGAAAGAGCCGGAAAAGTTCGGCACCGGCCATATCGAGGGCATCGTCGACGCCACATCGGCCAACAATTCCGCGCTCGGAGGCGCCTGGATCCCCGCGCTGGTTTTCGGCATTCCCGGCGATTCCATCACGGCGATCGTGATCGGCGTTCTCTATATGAAGGGGATGAATCCCGGGCCGACCGTATTTCTGCAAAATCCGCAGTTCATTTACGCCGTGTTCATCATCTTCATCCTCGCCAACATCCTGATGCTGCCGCTGGGTTGGATTGCGATCAAGGGCGGCAAGCAGCTGTTGCGGGTACCACGCAACGTGCTTCTGCCGGTGATCCTGATGTTCTGCCTGGTCGGCTCCTACGCCATGACCAACTCGATCTATGGCGTCATCATGATGGTGGTCATGGGCCTGATTGGCTGGCTGATGGAAGAGCACGGCTTCCCGATCGCGCCGGCCATCCTTGGGCTCGTCCTCGGCGAGATGCTGGAGCAGAACTTCATGACCTCGATGATCAAGGCAGACGGCGCATTCATCATGTTCTTCGAGCGGCCGATCGCCGCGACGCTGGGAGTCATGACATTGCTGATCTGGGGCACCATGCTGTGGCGCGGCATCAGGGGAAGGCCCGCGACTCTTGGCGAGGCGGCCCCGGCACCCTGATAGACGGCATTGCACGCGGGCTCGACCCTCTCGCCTGCGTCGGCCGGCCGTTGTACATCAGGACATGATTCAAAAGGCCTCGCTGGACATCAAATCCCTCGCCCGTGACCTCCGCGCCGGCAGCCGCGCGGCGTTGGCCCGCGCCATCACGCTGGTGGAGAGCCGCCGTGCCGACCATCAGGCGCTGGCGCGCGAGCTGGTGCAGCGGCTGCTGCCGGACACCGGCAAGGCGTTCCGCGTCGGCATCACGGGCTCGCCCGGCGTCGGCAAGTCCACGACCATCGACGCGCTTGGCACATATCTCATCGAACAGGGCCACAAGGTCGCGGTGCTCGCGGTCGACCCGTCCTCGGCGCGCAGTGGCGGCTCGATCC
>RXJC01000646.1 GCA_003963435.1 Bradyrhizobiaceae bacterium
GCGGCCATGAACAGGCGGTTGCGCTTGAGGCCGCCGAAGCAGACGTTGGCACAGCGCTCGGGCAGCGCGATGCGGCCGATCATGACGCCGTCGGGTGCGAACACCACGACGCCGTCGAGCTCGGGATCGCCCATGCCCCAGCCGCACCAGAGATTGCCGTCGATGTCGCAACGCATGCCGTCCGGCGTGCCCGGACCCGCATCGATGTGGACGCGCTTGTTGGAGATCGTGGTGCCGTCCGCCGAGACGTCATAGGCGAGGATTTTTCGGTTCGGCACGCCGCGGGATTCCACGACGTAGAGGATCTTCTCGTCCGGCGAGAAGCACAGCCCGTTCGGCCCGAGCACGCCTTCGGCGACGATGGTCGCCTTGCCGGTTTCGGGATCGAGCCGGTAAACGTTGGGCTCGATCTCGCTCTCCGCCTTGTAGCCCTCGTAATTGCCGAGCAGGCCGAAGGTCGGATCGGTGAACCAGATCGAGCCGTCCGATTTGACAACGACATCGTTCGGCGAGTTCAACCGCTTGCCGTTGAATTGATCCATCAGCACGGTGATGCTGCCGTCATATTCGGTGCGCACCACGCGGCGTCCGCCGTGCTCGCAGGTGATGAGCCGGCCCTGGCGGTCGCGCGTGTTGCCGTTGGCGAAATTGGAGGGCTTGCGGAACACTGAAACCGCGCCGGTCTCTTCTTCCCATTTGACGATGCGCTGGTTCGGGATGTCGCTGCAGAGCAGATAGCGCCCATCGCCGAACCACACCGGCCCCTCGGCCCAGCGCAGGCCGGTCGCGAGCCGCTCCACCGCCGACAGTTTCAGCCAGTATTTTTCGAAGCGGGGATCGAGTGCGTGAATGGCTGGATCGGGATAGTAGCTCGCCGGCCGCCAGCCCGGCCGTTCCTGGGTGTGGGACGATGCCTCATTCATGTCGGTTCTCTCGTTTCGTTCCCTCTGGACAATCCTGCTATCATTAGAGACATCTGGCCGCAAATCGATCAGCACAGGCGAGGGACGACATGCCGCGTATCTTGATGACGGGAGCTTCGGGCGGAATCGGCACAAGCCTGCGAAAGCTGCTGCCGCCGATCTATCCGGATCTCCTGCTCTCCGACATCAAGCCGCCCGCCGATCTCGGCGCGAACGAAAAGTTTAGGGCTGCGGACCTTGCCGATCTCGCGCAGTGCGAGGCGATCTGCGAGGGCGTCGACGGCATCATCCATTTCGGCGGCTATTCGGTCGAAGGCACCTGGGACCAGATGCTCCAGGCCAATATCATCGGCGGCTACAATCTGTTCGAGGCGGCCTACCGCAAGGGCGTCAAGCGCGTGGTGTTCGCCTCGTCGAACCACGCCGTCGGCTTCTATCCGCGCCACCACAAGATCGGCACCGACGTCACCCCGCGGCCCGACAGCCGCTACGGCGTCAGCAAGGTGTTCGGCGAGGCCGTGGGCGCGCTCTACGCCGACAAGCACGGGCTGAAGGTCACGTGCCTGCGCATCGGCAATTTCGGCGACATGCCGCTCGACCAGCGCCGGATTTCGATCTGGCTCAAGCCCGACGATCTCGTGCAGCTCTGTCGCATCGGACTCGAACACCCCGACATCCATTTCGAAATCTTCTACGGCGCCTCCTTCAACGAGCGCGCCTGGTGGGACAACCACCGTGCCTACGAGTTCGGCTATCGCCCCACCGGCCGTTCCGAGGATCACGTCGCGCACGCGATGGCCGAGCAGGCCAAGCTGAAGCCGGATCCGGTCGGCGACTATTTCCAGGGCGGCGCATTCTGCAGCATGGAGTTCGACGCCGACCCGAGCCGGATCATCGATTGGAATAAGCGGTAGCAGGCTGTTGCCCGTAGCCCGGATGGAGCGCAGCGTAATCCGGGACCGTGCCAGTCGTCACGCGAAGGCCCCCGGATTGCGCTACGCTCCATCCGGGCTACGCGTTGCGAGGGGCGAGATGAGGGGCTCTCACCGCGAGGACTGTGACAGCCGCATCCGCACTCACTCGCTCGCAACGACGTGCTGATAGAGCGCGTCGTTACTCGCTCACCGCCAACGCAGCCACCAGATCAGACTGGTTCCAACCGTCCCTCTCAAAACCCCACGAACGTCGTCGCTTCATCGACCGGCTTGCGCTCGGAGATGACAGCGTTGGCTGGAAAACTGTGATCCGGCCAGCCCAGCGCGATGCTCTTCATGATCACTTGGTCATCCGCGATCCCGGCATGCTCGCGCACGACGGGAGATTGCATGATGCCCTGGCTGTTGATCACGGCACCGAGCCCCCGCGACCAGGCCGCGTTGACGAGGGCGGTTGCGACCGCGCCGCAGTCGAAGGCCGTATCGTCGCTTGTGGCCAACACGCGATCGTAGGTGATGATCACGCACACCGGCGCGTCGAACTGGCGAAAGCCGCGCAACACCCAGTCTTGCCGCTTTTCCTTGTCGTCTCGTGCAATTCCCATCGCGCTGAACAGCTGCTTGGCAACGCCGATCTGGCGCTCGCGATGCACGCCCTCGAATGCCTGGCCGGTCCGAAACTCGCGCGAGTGCGGCACGCCGGCCAGATTACGTTCGGTGTTGCCCTGGCGGATACGGTCCAGCGGCTCGCCGGTGATGACGTAGAAATTCCACGGCTGGGTGTTCATCGACGACGGCGCCCGCATGGCCAGCGCCAGGATCTCCTTGATCAATTCGGGCGCGACCGGGTCAGGCTTATAGCCGCGAATGCTGCGCCGGCCGAGAATGACGTCATCAAATTCCATTTTTGCGGTGTCCTGAGATTGGAATCAGACATGTTTTCTCGCACCGTCTTGAGCATGTCCATCGCTTTCGCCGCCGGTTTGTCCGCCGTTCGGAATTTGCGGAAGCTCGTCCCGGATCCGGCAAATTCGATCGCTAGCGATTATCCCCAGCAATCCGCCCCAAATAATCCCTCTTGCTGAACTGCATGTGGTCCACACACAGCTGCGCCAATGCCCAGCTGTCACGGCCTTTCAGCAGCTCGATCATCATCTCATGCTGGCGCCGCGACTGCGCCAGGCCCTCGCGATCGGCGAGATTCTTGGCGCGCATCGGCAGGGTCAGGTTCATGTAGTCCTGCAGCGATCGCACCAGATAGGGATTGCCGCAGGCCGAGAACAGCGCGAGGTGGAAGGCGTCGTTGGCCTCGTGGATGCCGCGCAAATCCTGTACGTCCGCCTTGGCGCAATACTGCGACTGCAGCGCGGCGAGCTCGTCGATCAGGGCTTGCGGCGCGGGCAGGGGGATCATCAGCGCGGCCTGCCGGGTCAGCATCTCCCGGACCTCGTAGATCTGCCGGACTTCTTCGGCGGAGTAGAACCGCACGGTGGCGCCGACGTTCTTCTCGCGGCGGACGATGCCGCGCCGCTCCGCATCCACCAGCGCCTGCCGCACGAAGTGGCGCGAGGTGCCGTAGCGCGACATCAGCGCGTCTTCGGTGAGGCGCGCCCCCGGTGCGAGGCGGCCGAAGATGATGTCCTCCTCCAGCCGCGCGACGACATCGTCCGGATCGTCGCGCCGGACCGGCATGCTGTCTGCGGTGTGGATGTCGGACATGCCCTCGGCCTCCGGCTGCAGCCGGTCCGCACTGTGGAGCAGGGAAGGGGAAGATTGTCAATAATTTGTGCCCGGGGCGGTGCCCAGAGCGGGAAAGTGCGACGATATGCTCCAATCTTATTGACAATCAGGGCTCAGGTTGTACCACAATGGCGACTTGAGGAGTGGCATGATGACGAGTGGGTTGCGCAAGGGTCTGACGAGCTATGGCGATGCCGGCTTCTCGCTGTTCCTGCGCAAGGCGTTCATCAAGGCCATGGGCTATTCCGACGATGCGCTGGAGCGCCCGATCGTCGGCATCACCAATACCTACAGCGACTACAACCCCTGCCACGGCAACGTCCCGCAGATCATCGAAGCCGCCAAGCGCGGCGTGATGCTGTCGGGGGCGATGCCGTTCGTGTTCCCGACCATCTCGATCGCCGAGAGCTTTGCCCATCCGACCTCGATGTACCTGCGCAATCTGATGGCGATGGACACCGAGGAGATGATCCGGGCCCAGCCGATGGATGCGGTGATCGTGATCGGCGGCTGTGACAAGACGCTGCCGGCGCAGGTGATGGCCGCGATCAGCGCCGACTTGCCGACTGTCGTCATTCCGGTCGGCCCCATGGTGGTCGGCCATCACAAGGGCGAGGTGCTCGGTGCCTGCACCGACTGCCGCCGCCTCTGGGCGAAATATCGCGCCGGCGAGATGGACGATTCCGAGATCGAGGCGGTCAACGGCCGTCTGGCGCCGTCGGTCGGCACCTGCATGGTGATGGGCACGGCCTCGACGATGGCCTGCATGATCGAAGCCATGGGCTTGTCGCTGCCGATGAGCGCGACCATTCCCGCGCCCCATGCCGAGCGCTTCCGCCTGGCCGAGGCCAGCGGCAAGGTTGCCGCGGAGATGGCCAAGACCAAGGGGCCGAAGCCCAGCGAAATGTTGACACCAGCGTCGTTCAAGAACGCGCAAGTGGTGCTTCAGGCGATCGGCGGCTCGACCAACGGCCTGATCCACCTGACCGCGATGGCGCATCGCTCGCCGCACCGGCTCGATCTCGAAGCGTTCGACCAGATCGGCCGCGAGGTGCCGGTGCTGGTCGATCTCAAGCCGTCCGGCGAGCATTACATGGAGCACTTCCATCACGCCGGCGGCGTGCCGAAGCTGCTGGCGCAGCTCGGTGACCTCGTCGATCTCGATGCCAAGACGATCTCGGGCCAGACGCTACGCGACGTCGTCGCCAATGCAGAGGACGTGCCGGGTCAGGACGCGATCCGCTCGCGCGACAATCCGATCAAGAAGGAAGGCGGCCTCGCCATCCTGCACGGCAATCTCGCGCCGCGCGGCGCCGTCATCAAGCAGTCGGCCGCGAGCCCGAAGCTGCTCAAGCATACGGGCCGTGCGGTGGTGTTCGAGTCGGTCGAGGACATGACCTTGCGGGTCGACGATCCCGATCTCGACGTCTCCGCGGACGACGTGCTCGTGCTGCGCAATGCCGGCCCGAAGGGTGCGCCCGGCATGCCCGAGGCCGGCTATCTGCCGATCCCGAAGAAGCTCGCGCGCGGCGGCACCAAGGACATGGTGCGCATTTCGGATGCGCGCATGAGCGGCACCGCGTTCGGCACCATCGTGCTGCACATCACCCCGGAATCCGCCGTCGGCGGGCCGCTGGCGCTGGTGCAGAACGGCGACATGATCAGCCTGGACGTGGCCAGGCGCAGCATCGAGCTCTTGGTCGACGCGGCCGAGCTCGAGCGCCGCCGTGCTTCCTTGAAGCCGCCTGCTGCGCCCGAGGAAGCCCGGCGCGGCTACGCCTGGCTGTTCAACGAGACCATCATGCAGGCCGACGAGGGCTGCGATTTCGATTTCATGCAGAGGACTGGGAAGACCGAAACGAGCTGACCGAACGACCAACGCCCAGACCGCTTAAGCGGCGGGCGATAAAACAGGGGGAAACGATGATTGCGCGATCCATGCCAAGATTCTTGAATGGGTTGGCGGCCGCGGCCGCCATGCTTGTCGTCACCGGAGCCGGGGCACAGGAGGTGAAGCATTATCGCTTCGCCTACGACCAGCCGCGCAATACCGGCTATTCCATCGCCGGTGACCTGTTTGCCGACAAGCTCAAGGAATTGAGCAAGGGCACCATGATCATCGATCAGTATCCCGGCGCGCAGCTGGGGCAGGAGCCGCAAGTGCTCCAGCTCGTGAAGGCCGGCGACGTCGAATTCTCGATCATCTCCTCCGCCAACACCGCGACGATCTCGCCGCAGGCCGGCGTGATGTCGCTGCACTATCTCTTCCGCGACGAGAAGCATGTGGTCAAGGGATTGGCCGATCCCCGCGTGTTCGAAGCGCTCAAGACCATGATCGACGAGACCACGCAGGGCCTTCACGTGATCGCGACCGGCTCGCAGGGCGTGCGCCACATGTACTCCAAGAAGGAGATCCACAATGTCGGCGACATCAAGGGCCTGAAGGTCCGCGTGCAGGCGACCGCAACCGAGGACACCATGTTCCCGGCCTACGGCGCCCAGACCGTGCACATGCCGTTCGGCAGCGTCTACACGAGCTTGCAGACCGGTGTGGTCGACGTCGCCGAGAACAGCATCAACGTCTATCTCGTCAACAAGCACTACGAAGTCGCCCCGGTCCTCAACATCACCGAGCACGAAGCCAACAACGCGCTGGTGTTCATCTCCGACAAGCTCTGGCAGAGCCTGTCGGCCGAGCAGAAGGGCTGGGTGCAGACCGCGGCCAACGAGATCAGCACCAAGGAGCCGGCGAAGGCGTTCGAGCTCGAACGCACGGCCGCAGAGAAGCTGAAGAAGATGGGCGTCAAGATCGTCGACAACGTCGATAAGAAGAGCTTTGCGGCGGTCGCCGATCCCTATCTCGACAAGCTCGCCAAGGAGCTCGGCCCGCACGCCGAGAAAATCAAGGATCTGATCCGGTCGATCAATTGACCGCCAAGGTGGTCGTCATGCCCGGGCTTGTCCCGGGCATCCACGTTCTTCCTTCGAGTCCGCGCCAAGTGCGTGGTTGGCCGGGACAAGCCCGGCCATGACGGAAAGCCGCAGCCGGGACGACAACAATGGCCATCGCCGACAAACTGCTCGTTCAGCGCCAACGCCACCTGAAATGGCGCCGGCTCGACTGGCTCGAGCTTGCGCTCATGATCCTCTGCGGCGTGCTGTGCTTCGGCTTCTCGCTGTCGGTCACGGCCGACATCGTCACCCGCACCATCGGCCATCCCTGGCTTTGGCTGCAGGAGGTGACCTCGACGCTGTTCATCTACGCGATCTTCATCGGCACGGCCGCCGCGACGCGACGCAACGACCACCTCTATCTCACCGCGATCTCCGAGGCGCTGCACGGCCCCTCGCGGCTGATCGTCGAGGTCATTATCCGACTCGTCGTGCTCGGCGTCGCCTTCTGCCTGATCTGGTATGGCTATCAGAACTATCTGCGCGGCTTCGGCAGCTTCCGCCTGCCGTCAGGCACGCCGATCGCCTCGCTCTACGCAATCATCCCGCTGTCGGGCGTGCTGATCGGCCTGTTCACCATCGAGCAACTCGTCAACGGCCTGCGCAACGGGTTTGACCATCCCGAGCCGCCCGACGACGACGCAACGCTCGTGGTCACCGACGCACAGATGAGGGCGCAGCCGTGAGCGCACCCATCGTGCTGGGGTTGATGACGGTCTGCTTCCTGTCCTTCGGCTATCTCGGCGTGCCCGTGCCGTTCTCGCTGATGGCGGGCGTCTTTATCGGCGCGCTGTTGTCGGATGTCTCGCTCGCCGCGATCATCCAGAAGATCTTCGACGGCGTGGATTCCGAGGCGCTGCTGGCGATCCCGTTCTTCCTCCTGGTCGGCGAGCTCATGAGCTCGGCCAATGTGGTGGTACGAATAGCCAACCTCTCGGTGTCGCTGGTCGGCCATATCAGGGGCGGGCTGTCGCAGGTCGTGGTGGTCTTCAGCATGTTCTTCTCGGAGATGTCCGGATCGACCACGGCCGACGTCGCGGTGATGAGCCGCGCACTGGGAGGGCCGATGAAGCGCGAGGGCTATGAGCCCGCCTTCATCGCCGCCATCATCGCCTCGGCCTCGACCATCGCCGCGCTGGTGCCGCCGAGCATCACGGCGGTGGTCTATGGTGCCGTCGGCAACGTTTCGATCGCCGGCCTGTTCATGGCCGGCGTCGTGCCGGGCCTGATGATCGGCTTCGGCCTGATGATCTATTGCTATTTCTTCGGCCCTTCGGGCCTGCGCAAGCCGCGCGCGCCGCTGCGGCAGGTGGTGTTCGCGGCCGGTGACGCCGCCCTGCCGCTGATGATCCCGGTGATCCTGCTGGGCGGCATTTTGACCGGCTGGTTCACGCCGACGGAAGCCGGCGTCGTCGCCGTGGTCTGGATCGTCCTCGTCGTGATCCCCGCGCTCAATCGCGGTCACTTCAGGAAGATCCCTTACGATTTCTGTCTCGCCGGCCTGATCTTCTCGCTGCCGCTGATCACGATCGGCGCCGCCAACGCCTTCGGCTGGATGCTGGCCTATTTGCGCGGTGCGACCTACATCGCCGAGTGGATCACCTCGATCGCCGGCAACGATCCGCATTTGATCATGCTGTTGATGGTGCTGCTCTTCACCATCGTCGGCGATTTCATCGAGCCGGTGCCGACCATCATCATCTTCATGCCGCTGGTCAACACGCTGACCGAAGCCGGCGACATCAACGCCGTGCACATGGGCGTGGTGTTGATCGCCACGCTCGCCTTCGGCCTGATCACGCCGCCTTATGGGCTGGTGCTGCTGATGGCCTCGAAATTCGTCGGCGTCAGCTTTGCCAAGGCGCTACGCGCGGCCTTGCCGATCTATGTGGTGTTCCTCGGGACCATCGCGTTCGCGATCTATTTCCCCAGCGTGGTGCTGTGGCTGCCGCGGCACGTGCTGCCCGAATCGGTCGGTTGCTTCAAGTCGCCGGCGGGGACGGGCTATATCTGTCCGCAATAGCGGCCTGCTCGATCCGCCACTGTCCGGCCTCGTGCAAATAGCGGAACGGCGTGGCGTGGCTGTTCCTGAAGTAGCTGCCGCACAGCGCATTCGCCATGCCCTGCATCACCGCGTCGTGGCAGACAAACAGCAGATTGTCGTCGGGGTGACGCTCGAGCCAGGCAGCGACGCAACGCAGCGACCGTTCCGTCATGGCGTCCCAGCTCTCGCCGTCGGCGGGCAGGATCGCGACGAGTTCCGTCGCCGACTTGACGCCGTGCCTGATCATGACGTCGCGGACGGGCAGGCCCTCCAGGCTGCCAAAATCGAACTCGATGATGCCGTCGTCGATGGCGAGCGGCACCGAGATCGCGGCCGCGATGATCTCGGCCGTCCGCGCCGCGCGGGCCAGGGGGCTCGCGACGATGCGGCTGATGCCGGTCCCGCGCAGCATGTCCACGGCTTCGTGCGCCTGCCGCAGGCCGTCCTCGTTCAGCGGATTGTCGGTCCGCCCCTGGAACCGTCCCTCGCGATTCCAGTCGGTGGCGCCGTGGCGAAGGCCGTAGAACGAGCGCGCGGGCGTCACTTCGACTTGCTCGTGAATTTCTTCACGGCAACGCGGAAGTCCTCCGTGTGCATCGCCATGATGATCTTGTGCTCCTCGGCATCGAGCTGCTGTTTTACCGGCGTGGTGGCGGCCTGGTAGACCAGCGACTTGGTGCCTGATATCGCCGCCGGCGGGTTCTGCGCCAGCCGCTCGGCCAGCTGTCGTGTCGCCGCCTTCAATTCCGCGGCGGGGACCGTCTTGACGACGAGACCCCATTCGCAGGCCTGCTGCGCGGTAAAATTGTCTTCGGCGAGGAAAATCTGCAGCGCACGGCGGGAGCCGACCGTGCCGACGATGCCGACCGTGGAGCCGCCGTCTGGCGACACCCCGATCTTGGCATAGGCCGGCGTGAACCTGGCATCGTCTGCGGCGATGCAGAGATCGGTGACGAAGGCGAGGCCCATGCCGGCGCCGGCGGCCGAGCCGTGCACGCTCGACAGCGAGATCTTGGGCATGCGCCTGACGATCTCGATGAAGGCGTGATAGTGCTTCAGGAGCTCGCCGACGACCGGCGTCACGGTGCCGGCCTCCGCGGCAGCCCCGATCGTCTGCAGATCGCCGCCGGCCGAGAAGGCGCGGCCTTCGCCTTCGATCACCAGGACCTTGATGGCGTCGTCACCTTCGACATACGCCGCGAGCTGCTCGAGCTTCTGCGCGATGGCGAGGTTGACCGAGTTGAACGCAGCGGGGCGGTTGAGCGTGATGGTCGCGATCGGCCCGTCGACCTTGAGCAGGGCGGGATCATCGGGCTGGGAGACGGGAGCTGGCATCTGGAATATCCCCGGCATGAGGTGGTTTAGGCGCGACTAAATCGCAGAAGGCGAGGGGAGACAATCCCTCACTGCCCTTGCACTCGACGGAACGATAGGCTCAAATAGGCGCGCCTTTTCCAAGGGACGGACACGAGCGCCGGCTCCTCGTAAGGTCAGCAACCAAAATCAGCGAGAGAGGAGACGACATGAGTGATGCTCGTGTCTTCCGGAAATGGGCTGTCCGATGACCGGTCCGGTAATTATCGTCGGGGCCGGTCATGGCGGCTACCAGGTCGCGGCATCGCTGCGCCAGGCGGGCTTTGCAGGCCGCGTCTGCCTCATCAACGACGAGGCGCATCTGCCCTATCAGCGGCCGCCGCTGTCCAAGGCCTACATCAAGGGCTCCGCCGGGCCCGAGAGCCTGATGTTCCGCCCCGAAAAATTCTACCAGGACCAGAAGATCGAGCTGATCGCGGGCCGCGCGGTGTCGATCGACCGTGCCGCGCACAAGCTGCTGCTCGCCTCGGGCGAGACGCTCGATTACGGCCATCTGGTGCTGGCGACGGGCGCGCGCAACCGGCTGCTCGATCTGCCCAATGCCAATCTGGCGGACGTGAAATATCTGCGCATCCTCGACGAGAGCGAGGCACTGCGTGCGATCATGCCGTCGAAGACGCGGGCGGTGATCATCGGCGCCGGCTTCATCGGCCTCGAATTCGCCGCGACCGCGCGGATCAAGGGTCTCGAGGTCGACGTGCTCGAGCTCGCCCCGCGCGTGATGGCGCGCGCGGTCACGGCGGAGGTCTCTGAATATTTCCAGGCGCGCC
>RXJC01000369.1 GCA_003963435.1 Bradyrhizobiaceae bacterium
GGTGTTCGGATCGAAAATCTATGCCTCGGCCCGGTTCAGGACCGCAAAGCCGGATCCGCGCTGCTACCAGCTCTGCCTGTCCGAGCTGAGGGTCGCGCCGCAAGAGGCGCTTTTCATCGACGATCTCGCGGTCAACGTCGCCGGCGCGCGCCAAGCCGGCCTGTCCGCGCACCACCACACATCGATCGAGTCGTTCAGGCAGCGGCTGTCCGAGCACGGACTGGCCGTCGCCTGACCTCGCGTTCATCTCAGGCGAGATGACAGGCCACCGCATGACCCGACGCCCCCTCCTTCAGCACGGGCGCGCTCTCGGCGCAGCGCGGCTGGGCGATCGGGCAGCGGGTGTGGAAGTGGCAGCCCGATGGCGGCTTCATCGGGCTCGGCACATCGCCCTTGAGGCGGATGCGCTCGCGCTTGAGTTTTGGATCGGGCACCGGCACCGCCGACAGCAGCGCCCTGGTGTAGGGATGCTGCGGATTGCGGTAGAGGTCGCTGGCCTTGGCGAGCTCGACGATGCGGCCGAGATACATCACCGCGACGCGGTCGGAGATATGCTCGACCACCGAGAGGTCGTGCGCGACGAAGAGATAAGTGAGGTTCAGCTCGGCCTGGAGGTCTTCCAGGAGGTTGATGACCTGGGCCTGGATCGACACGTCGAGCGCGGAGACCGGCTCGTCGCAGACGATCAGCTTCGGCTCGACCGCGAGCGCGCGCGCGATCACGATGCGTTGGCGCTGGCCGCCGGAGAACTCATGCGGATAGCGCCGCATGTGCTCGGCCTTGAGCCCGACCTTGACCAGCAGGCTGGCGACGCGCTCCTCGCGCTCCTTTGCCGAGGATCCGAGCTTGTGGATGATCAGCGCCTCGCCCAGGATCGCGCCGACCGTCATGCGCGGATTGAGCGAGGCGAACGGATCCTGGAACACCAGCTGCATGTTCCGCCGCATCGCGCGCAGATCATCGCCGCTGAGCTGGCGTACGTTCTGGCCGTCGAACACGACCTCGCCGTCGGTCGGCTCGATCAGCCGCAGCACGCAGCGTCCCGTGGTCGACTTGCCGCAGCCGGACTCGCCGACGAGACCAAGCGTCTCGCCGCGGTTGACCGAGAACGACACGCCGTCGACCGCATAGACGCTGCCGACCTGGCGCGACAGCAGGCCGCCGAGCACGGGGAAATGTTTCTTCAGGCCGCTGACGCGGAGCAACGGCTCGCTCATGACGCGCCTCCCACGCTGGTATCTCCCAAGTGACAGGCCATGCGGTGGCCGGGCGAGACCTCGCGCAGCAGCGGCTCCTTTTCGGCGCAGACATTCATGGCAAACTTGCAGCGCGGGGCGAAGCGGCAGCCGACCGGCGGATTGATCAGGATCGGCACCGTGCCGCCGATCGCCTCCAACCGCGTCTTGTGCTCGCTGTCGAGATCGATGCGCGGAATCGAGCGGATCAGCCCTTGCGTATAGGGATGGCGGGGATCGCCGAAGAGATCGTCGACGGCCGCTTCCTCCACCACCTTGCCGGCATACATCACGACGACGCGCTGCGCGGTTTCGGCGACGACGCCCATGGCATGGGTGATCAGCATCACCGCCATGCCGAAGCGCTCCTTCATGTCCTGCAAGAGGTCGAGGATCTGGGCCTGGATGGTGACGTCGAGCGCGGTGGTGGGCTCGTCGGCGATGATCAGCTTCGGCTTGCAGGCCAGCGCCATCGCGATCATCACGCGCTGGCGCATGCCGCCGGAGAACTGGTGCGGATAATTGTGCACGCGGCCTTCGGCGTTCGGGATCTGCACCAGCTTCAGCATCTCGATGGTGCGCTCGAGCGCCTGCTTCTTGGTCACCGCCTCGTGCCGCCGCAGGCTCTCGGCGATCTGCTCGCCGATGGTGAGCACCGGGTTGAGCGAGGTCATCGGCTCCTGGAAGATGAAGCCGATCTCCTTGGCGCGGATCTCGTCGAGCTGGCTGCTGGTCAGCGGCACGAGATCACGGCCCTCGAAGATGATCTGGCCGGCCGCGATCCGGCCCGGCGGCATCGCGATCAGCTTCAGGATCGACATCGCGGTCACGGTCTTGCCGCAGCCGGATTCGCCGACGACGCAGAGCGTCTCGCCCTTGTTGATGGTGATGTCGACACCATCGACGGCCTGGAGGATGCCGTCGTCGGTGGAGAAGTGGGTTTTCAGTCCCTTGATCTCGAGCAGCGGCGCCATCAGATCACCCGTCGCGCATCGAGCGCGTCACGCAGACCGTCGCCGATGAAGTTGATCGCGACCACCGCGATGAAGATCGCGCCGCCCGGAAACAGCGCCCAATGCGGGCCGATGTCGAGAAAATCCTTGGCGTCGTACAGCAGCCGGCCCCAGGTCGGCGTATCCGGCGGGAAGCCGAGGCCGAGGAAGGACAGCGTCGATTCCGCGATGATCGCGGCTGCGACGTCGATGGTACCGGCGATGATCACCGGGCCGAGCGCATTGGGCAGGATATGGCGTACCACCTGCCGCACCGGGCTGGCGCCGAGTGCGCGGGCCGCCTCGACGAACTCCTTCTCGCGAATCGACAGGAACTGCGCGCGCACCAGCCGCGCCACCGGCATCCAGCGCAGGCCGCCGATCACAAGAACGATCAGGATGAAGATGCCGCCTTCGGGCCCGAACACCTGCTTCAGCCCGTCGCGGAACAGATAGATCAGCAGCAGCAGCAGCGGCAGCTGCGGCAGCGACAGGAACAGGTCGGTGAGCCACATCAAGCCGTGCCCGAGCGCGCCGCGCGACATGCCGGCGAGCGCGCCGATCAGCGTGCCGATGAAGACCGAGACCAGCATCGCGGCGAGGCCGACCGCGAGCGAGATGCGGCCGCCATAGATCATGCGCGCCAGGATGTCCTGGCCGAGATCGTCGGTCCCGAACGGATGGGCCAGCGACGGCCCTTGCAGGCCCGCGACGATGTCGATGTCGCTCATCTTCACACGCCACAGGAAGGGCCCAAGCAAGACGGCGAGAATGAGAACAAGCAGCAAGAAGGCGCTGACCACGGCGAGCTTGTGGCGGCTATAGCGCCGCCACGTCTCGCGCCAGGGCGAGTAGACGCGCCGCTCAGCGGAGGGAGATGCGAGGGTCAAGCCAGCCATAAAGAACGTCCGCGATGAGATTGAACAGCACGACCAGGCACGCGAAGACGAAGGTGACGGCCATCACCACCGGCGTGTCGTTGGACAGGATCGAGGAGATCAGCAGCGAGCCGATGCCGGGGATGCGGAAGATCTGCTCGGTGACGATGGCGCCGCCGAACACCGCGGGGATCTGCAAGGCGATCAGCGTCACGACCGGGATCATGGCGTTGCGCATCACGTGCTTGACGATGACCTTGGCCTGGCCGAGGCCTTTGGCGCGCGCCGTGGTGACGTAGTCGAGCCGGATCACGTCCAGCATCGCCGAGCGCACGAAACGCGTCATCGACGCCGCCTGGAACAGGCCGAGCACGGCCACCGGCATGATCGCCTGGCGGATCATTTCGAACACCCAGTGAATGCCGGTCGCCTTGATATCGGTGGTGTAGACGAACGGCAGCCAGTCCAGCGTGACCGAGAAGATCAGGATGAAGAGGATGCCGGTGAAGAAGGTCGGTAGCGAGAAGCCGACGAAGGCGAGCGTGTTGGCAATCTGGTCGAACAGCGAATACGGCTTCGTCGCGGCATAGACGCCGACCGGGATCGCGATCAGCAGCGCCAGGATCTGCGCCGAGCCGATCACGAAGAGCGTGGTCGGCAGGCGCTGCAGGATCAGCCTGTCGACGTCCATCCGGCTGACGAAGGAGAAACCCCAGTCGCCGTGCAGCATGGCGTTGAGCCAGTGGAAGTAACGAAGGTAGATCGGATCGTCGAGGCCGAACTTGGCCCGAAGTGCGGCCTGCACTTCGGGCGGGACGTTCGGGTTCGTCGCCAGTTCAGAGAAGGGATCGCCGGGCGCTAGCGCCAGAACGAAGAACAGCACGGCCGAGATTCCGAGCAGGCTCGGAATCGCGATCAGCAGGCGACGCAGAACGTATTGACTCATGAGGGAAGGCCCCGTCTAGAGCTTGGGGATCATTCCTCGCGGTACCAGTCGAACAGGTTGTCGGTTTCGTTGGCCCAGCCCGAGATCACCGGACGCAGATTGTTCGCGGCCGCCTCGACCTTGAGACGATGCATCACGGGGATGAACACGGTGTCCTGCCACATGAGGTCGTTGGCCTTGATGTAGAGCGCGGCGCGCTTGACCGGGTCCATTTCCATGTCGGCCGCGTTGATCACGGCGTCATAGTCCTTGTTGACCCAGCGTGGGAAGTTCGTGCCCTGCCACTTGTTCTCCTTGGTCGCGACCGCCGTCGAGAGGTAGCGGCGCATGTGCTGCGAGGGGTCCGGCTGGCTCAGCGGAATCTGGAACATCTCGAGGTCGGCGTAGAACTTCGGATAGGTATCGGGATTGGCGACGTCCGACGAGAAGAACACCGAGGCCACCACCGACTTCAGCTCGACGTCGATGCCGGCCTTCTGACAGGCCTGCTTGACGATGGCCTGGGTTTTCTGGCGCGGACCGTTGATCGAGGTCTGATAGACGAGCTTGAGCTTCTTGCCGTCCTTCTCGCGGATGCCGTCGGCGCCGGCCTTCCAGCCGCCGTCTTCGAGCATCTTGGCGGCCTTCTCGATGTTGAATTCCCAGCTCGTGTTCTTGGACACGAACTTCTCGGGGCCGTTGAGGAAGTTGGCGGTGGTGCGGCCGGCGCGGCCGTAGATCGCCTTCTTGACGGATTCGCGGTCGACCAGCAGCGACAGCGCCTTGCGCACCACGGGATCCGAGAACAGCGGATGCTTAGTCTTCATCGACGAACGCTCGCCGTCGACCTCGACGTTCGGATCGGTGAAGTTGAGCGCGATGAACTCGGTGTCGCCACCGACGGCATAGACGGTCTTGCCCTTGCCGCCCTTCTCCAGGCGCAGCAGCACGTCGTCCTCGACCTGGATGTTCCAGCCGAAATCATATTCGCCGGTCTGAATCACCGCACGCGCGGCCGAGACCGCGTCACCACCGCCCTTCATCTCGAGCGAATCGAAATAGGGCCGGTTGGCCATGTGATAGTCGGGATTGATCACGCCGCGGATGAGATCGCCCGGCTTGAACTCGACGAATTTGTAGGGACCGGTGCCGACGGGCGCGAGATTGGCCGGGGCTTCGCGCGACTTCGAGCCGATGTAATCCGCGAAGAGATGCTTCGGCAGGATCTGGCCCGCGCCGGCACCGACGAAGGCGTCGGCCCAGAACGGGGTCGGCTTCGGGAAGGTGATTTTGACCGTGAGATCATCGATCTTCTCAACGACGATGTCACGATAGACTCCGATGGTGACTGCCGCAGTCGCCGGGTCCTTGGCGTATTGCCAGGTGAACACGAGGTCATCGGCGGTGAACGGCTTGCCGTCGTGCCATTTGACGCCGGGCTTCAGTTTCCAGGTCACCGACTTGCCGTCGGCGGCGAGCAGGCCGTTCTGGATCGACGGGATCTCGGTCGCCAGCACCAGCTTCATGTTGCCGTCCGGATCCCAGCAGGCGAGCGGTTCGTAGAACAGGCGCGAGCCGTCCTGGTCCTTGGTACCGGTGGCGAAATGCGGATTGAGCAAGGTCGGGCCCTGCCACCACAGCAACTTGAGCGCACCGCCGCCGCCGCGCTTGGTCGGCTTGTAGGTCGAGGCGCCCTCGGCCATGGCGACGCCGCCGAGCGCGAGGATCTGGTTGGCCAGGGGAGCGGTGAGACCGACCGCGGCCATGCGCTTGATAAAGGCGCGGCGGTCCATCCGCCCGTCCTTCACTTGGCCGATCATCGAACGCAGTTCTTTATCCAGCATGGTTGTCCCCCGTCTGGTTCCCATCGTGATGAAGACGGCCGATAAGAGCGGCCGCCCAATTAGCTGGCAGTAGATGGCACACCGAATGGGGGGCGCGTCAACTGGGACTGTGTGTATGCAAACGGTCTTCTGGCTGTCTGTTGGGCAAAACTGCGCTCGGCAGCCCATCCGTTCGGCAATCCAGCATCAAAACATGCTGGATTGCACGCTGCACTGCGGAAAATTTGTTCGCCGGATCAGACGAAGTATCGAGGCGAAATTCTACGCGACGGACATGGTGAGCGGCGGATCGACGTGATCCGGTAGCGGACAGACATAAGGCGTCCTCGCCGTCCGCTTCTTCAGGTCGGCCTTTGCTGCCTTGATCAGTTCCGGATCCGTCAGCGCCTTGATGCCGAGGCCGGCCATCGCCTTGGCCGCCTGCACCATGGCCTTGTGCGCGTGCGGGCTCTTGCCCTGCGCCACCACCTGCCAGGTGTGGAACGGCGTGCCGATTGCAACTGTGGGTGCGTGAACCTGCACGGTCGGCACAACCCAGCTGACGTCGCCGACGTCGGTCGACCCGACCAGCGGGTTGCGCTTGGCATCGAGCGGCACCAGGAAGTCGGCCAGCGGCCGATCGGTCGGGTCCATGCCGATCGCGTAGTAGACGGACGCGATGTCCTTGTCGCTCAGCGTCGCGCGGATCTGGCCGGCGAAGCTCTTGTCAGCATCATCGAAATGCGGCGGCCCGAGCTCTTCCATGACCCGGTGCAGCGCCTGCTCCAGCGGCGTATTCGGCAGGATGTTGGAGACCGCGGAAATGATTTTCATCTCCACCTTGGTCTCGGTCATCAGCGCCGCGCCCTCTGCGATCTTGCTCACGCGCCCGACCAGCTCGTTCATGCCCGGCAGATCGCGGGCGCGGATCGAATAGCGCACCCGGGCATGGGCCTGCACCACGTTGGGCGCGATGCCGCCGGTGTCGAGCAGCGCGTAGTGCACGCGCGCGTCGCTCGGCATGTGCTCGCGCATGTAGTTCACGCCGACATTCATCAGTTCCACCGCATCGAGCGCGGAACGGCCGAGATGCGGCGAGGCCGCCGCATGCGAGGTGCGGCCGGTGAAGATGAAGTCCGCGCGCGTGTTGGCGAGCGAGGGCGTTACCGCGACTTCCCAGAAGCTGTGCGGATGCCAGGTGATCGCGATGTCGGCGTCCTCGAACGCACCGGAGCGCACCATGAAGGCTTTTGCCGCCCCGCCCTCTTCAGCCGGGCAGCCGTAATAGCGCACGCGGCCGGGCACCTTGTTCTCCGCGAGCCAGTCCTTCACCGCGGTCGCGGCGAGCAGCGCGGCGGAACCGAGCAGATTGTGGCCGCAGCCATGGCCGTGACCGCCGGCTTCGACCGGACGATGCTCGGCGACGCCGGCTTCCTGGCTGAGGCCGGGCAGCGCGTCATATTCCCCCATGAACGCGATGACGGGACCGCCCTCGCCCCACTCGCCCATCACCGCGGTCGGAATGCCGGCGACGTTCTCTGTGATGCGGAAACCCTGATGACGCAGCTCGGCAAGATGCTCGGCGGCGGACCGCGCCTCGGTGTAGCACACCTCGGGCATGCCCCAGACCCTGTCGCTGAGGTCGATGAAACGCGCCTTGATCGTGTCGACGCCACGCCAGATGTCGCTGCGGTTGTCCATGCTTCGGTCCGTGATCCCTTGGTCAAACGAAGCGGCAATGGTTAGCAGCTTCGCCGCACGGCGCCTAGCACGGCACCGGACACCAGCCATGCGGCATGGGCCGGAGCAAGGGGCGCCTGCCTGCGCGCGAGGCGTTTTTTTGCCTTTCGAAGATTTCACGCGGCGTTCCCACGAATAGTTCGGAACGAGGCTTTCAAGACGGCCCTCCCCAGCCTAAATTATGAATGCTTCGCTCTGCAGCAATCTCGGAGCGATGCACTCAGCCAGGAGATCTCGATGTCCGCCCTGACCGAATGGAGAGTGCCGCCAGCCAATCAGCCGCGTGCGGGCAACTACAGTTTCGATCTCGATCGCGCGCTCGCATCCGTCGTCGGGCTGCACGCCATCATCCCGCCGGACGCCTTCAGCGCCGAGACCCTGGGCACCGAGCGCGCCGGCAACGGCGTCGTGATCGACGACGGGCTGGTGCTCACCATCGGTTATCTCATCACCGAGGCGGAATCGGTGTGGCTGCACCTCGCCGACGGTCGGGTGGTCGAAGGGCACGCGCTCGGCTTCGACTCCGAATCCGGGTTCGGGTTGGTGCAGGCGCTCGGCCATCTCGACGTCGCGCCGCTGCCGCTCGGCTCGTCGGCGGCAAGCCGGATCGGCGACCGCGTCGTGGTCGGTGGCGCCGGCGGCCGCACGCGCTCGGTCGCGAGCCAGATCGTGGCCAAGCAGGAATTCGCCGGCTATTGGGAATATCTGCTGGACGAAGCCATCTTCACCTATCCCGCACATCCGAACTGGGGCGGCACCGCGCTGCTCAACGAGCGCGGCGAGCTGATCGGCATCGGCTCGCTTCAGCTGGAGCGCGAGCGCGACGGCAAGGCCGAGCACGTCAACATGGTCGTACCGATCGACCTGTTGAAGCCGATCCTGGAGGACTTGCGCAAATTCGGCCGCGTCAACAAGCCGGCGCGGCCCTGGCTCGGGCTCTACTCGACCGAGATCGACAACCGCGTGGTGGTGATCGGTATCTCCCCCAACGGCCCGGCCGCCCGCGCCGAGCTCAAGACCGACGACATCATCCTCGCCGTCAACGGCGACAAGGTCACGAGCCAGACCGCGTTCTACAGGAAGATGTGGGCGCTCGGCGCCGCCGGCGTCGACGTGCCGCTCACTGTGCGCCATCAAGGCGTCACCTTCGACGTCACGGTGACCTCGACCGACCGCTTCAAGCTGTTGAAGGCGCCGAAGCTGCATTGATCCCAAGCTCAAGAAGCCTCCAAGGAAAGCTGCAATGAGCGAGGCCGTGATCGACGACATCGTGGTCGTGCTGCCGCCGCTGCTGAACGCGCTGGAGGCGCTCGGGTTCTTCGCACGGCATCTGCATCCGCCGGCCTTCGCTTCCGTGATGAATGCAATCGGCGCACCGGACCAGGCGCTGCAAACGGCGCGGGCTTCGATCGGGGACTGGCCTGAGCAGTTCGCCGGACTGCGCGAGCGACTGGATCGGGCCTGCGACGAGGCGCTCGCCGCCTTTGCGGGCATCCGCGAGGTCGAGCGCGGCAACGGCGACCTCGTTGCGGTCTTCCGCGCACTGCGCCATCTGCCGCGCGCGCAGGAGGCGCTTTATCCGCTCTCGGCGCAATTTCCGCCAGTGAGCAACTTCTTCCTCAACGCAGGCAGTCGCGACGATGCGGACCTGCTATCGCGGCTCGAAGCCGGCGCGAGCGACGATACCGGCATCTTCCACGATCACAACGAACCCGGCAGCCGCGGCGGCTTCTCGGTCTATGTGCCCGAATATTACACGCAGGGTCGCGCCATGCCGCTGGTGATGGCGCTGCATGGCGGCAGCGGCAACGGACGCGGCTTTCTGTGGAGCTGGCTGCGCGACGCCCGCAGCTGTGGTGCGATCCTGGTGGCGCCGACTGCGACCGGCTCGACCTGGGCGCTGATGGGCGATGATGCCGATACGCCCAATCTCATGCGTATCCTCGAGACCGTGCGCAACCGCTGGACCATCGATGCCTCGCGCATGCTGCTGACCGGCATGAGCGACGGCGGCACTTTCTGTTACGTGAGCGGGCTCGACGGCGCTTCGCCGTTCACCCATCTCGCACCGGTCTCGGCAACCTTCCATCCGCTGATGGCGGAGATGGCGGACGCCACGCGCCTTCGCGGCCTGCCGATCTTCATCACCCACGGCAAGCTCGACTGGATGTTTCCGGTGCAGACCGCGCGCCAGACGCAGGCGGCGCTTGCCGCCGCGGGCGCTGATGTCACCTATCGCGAGATCGACGACCTCAGCCACACCTATCCGCGCGAGATCAACGCGGAGCTGGTGCAGTGGCTGAATGGCGCGTGAACAACCTCTCCTTAGATGCGCCGCATGGCCGCGGAACCATCACTCCGGGCCGACGTTATCGCCCGTCACCGGAGGTGAGCCATGCGGACTTTTTTCGGAATGATCTTGGGCGCGCTGCTTCTTGCATGCAGCGTCTATGTCTATGACTCCATGCGCACGTCGTCGGTCGCCAACGGCGAGGTCGCGACCAGCAATCGCACGATCGTGAACTGGGACGTCGCGAAGGCCGATTGGGATGCCCTACGCGATCGCGCGCACAAGGACTGGGTCCGAATCTCGCAGAAGTAACGCCGGCCTGCCAAATATGAACGAGGCGCCGTCGCGAAGTTCGCGGCGGCGCCTCTTTGTTTGGACGACGCTCGACGCAGCGCGTGTCAGTTCATCTTGGCCTTGCGGGCATCGGCGATGACCTGCTCGAACTCTGCCATGCTGAGCACGCCCGGCACGCGGTACTTGCCGACGATGAAGGCCGGCGTGCCGTTGAAGCCGAAGGCTTCGGCCTGCTCGTTGTTGCGCTTGAGCAGGGCGTCAATGTCGCTGCCACGGTCGGTGAGATCGCGCTTCAACCGATCCATGTCGACGCCGGCGGCCGCCAGCAGCTCGTTGATGCGCGGCTCGGTCAGGCGCGAGCTGACGCCCATCATGGCGTCATGGGCCTGGTGGTACTTGTTCTGGAACTTCGCGGCGAGCGCGGTCCGGGCCGCCGTGACCGAGACTGGCCCGAGGATCGGCCAATCCTTCATCACCAGCCGCACCTTGCCGTCGTCCTGGACGACCTGGCGCAGCTCGGGTTCGAGCTTGCGACAATAGGGACAATTGTAATCGGACCATTCGACGATGGTGATGTTGCCGTCGGGATTGCCGGCGACGGGGGTATCGGGATCCCGCAGCACCTTGGCTTCGGTCAACACCTCGTCACCGCCGGCCGCTGCCCACGCCGAGCTGATGCCGCCCGCCGCAAGCGCCCCCGCCCCGATCAGCGTCAGTGCCGCCCGCCGCGTCGGCACCAATGCCTTGTTCTTGAATCCGGCCATATCTCGTCCCGTTTCGGTCCCATCTCCGTCGATACGGCGGGGGACCGGGAATTGTTACGCGTCATATAGAGTGTTGCGGGAGCAATGTCATCGCACCAGCAACGTCACCGCCACGGGGACCAGGAACGAGGTCACCAGGGCGTTCAAGCTCATGGCGATGCCCGAGAAAACGCCGGCGATCTCGTCGACCTGGAACGCGCGCGCGGTGCCGATGCCATGCGCGGCAAGGCCGGCCGCGAAGCCGCGCGCCCGGTAATCGGTGACGCCGGTGCGGTTCATCAGCGGCGTCACGATGATCGCGCCCATGATGCCGGTGAGGATGACCGCCACCGCCGCCAGCGAAGGATCGGCATGCAGGGATTCGGCGATGCCCATGGCCACGCCGGCGGTGACCGATTTCGGCGCCAGCGCCAGCACCACGTCGCGGGGAAGGCCGGCGAGCTCGGCCAGCAGCACCACCGACACCACCGCCGTGACCGATCCCGCGAGCAGCGCCACCAGCATCGGCACGATCGAGGCAACCGCGCGCTTGCGATTCTCGTATAGCGGCACGGCGAGCGCGACTGTCGCAGGCCCGAGCAGGAAGTGCACGAACTGCGCGCCGGCGAAATAGCTCGTGTAGGGGGTACCGGTCACGAGCAGGATCGCGCCGATGATCCACATCGCGTGCAGCACGGGATTGGCCAGCGGATGGCGCCGCGTCGCCAGCGAGACCGCGTCCGTGGCCGCATAGACCAGCAGCGTCACGGTCAGCCACAGCAGCGGCGACTGCGAGAGATAGACCCACAGCGAGAACGGATTGTCCGTCATCGCGCATCCCCGAGCTTCAACAGGCAGCTGACGAGGCGAAAGGTCAGGACCGTCGCGAGCAGCGTGACGACAACCGACAGCGCGAGCACCAGGACGATCGCGACGCCGTGAGACGCAAGCAGATCGAGCTTCTGCACGACGCCGACACCGGCCGGCACGAACAGCAGCGACAGATGCGCGAGCAATCCCTTGCTTGCCGTCTCGACGCCGGCGTTGCGCAGCGGTCCGAAACTGAGCCATGCGAAACGATCGCGAGCGAGGAGGAGCATCAGGAGCAACAGCAGCCCGAGCACGGGTCCCGGCAACGGCAGACCGAGGCCGCGCACGACCGCTTCGCCGATCAATTGGCACAGCAGGATGAGACCGAGACTTGCGAGCATGACCCGCGCATCAAGGGATGCGCCGGCAGGCTTGTCAATTGCCGCGCGATGCGGGGGACGTGCGCGACTCCTGCGGAGCTTGCCGCGGCATCATCGCCATCAACGTCCCGGTCATGGTGGCGATCAGCGTGGTCTTGCCGTCGTGCTCCGCAAACGCTTTGGCCTCGCAGAACGTCAGCGTGCGGCCCGGCTTGACCACCTCAGCCTTGAATACGAACCGCTCGCCGCGGGCCGGTGCCAGCAGCGTGGTCTTGAACTCGACGGTGAGGATATCGGCCTCGTGCGGCATCAGGGTGAAGGCGGCAACGCCGCAGGCGTTGTCCAGCCCCGCGGTGATGATGCCGGCGTGGACAAAGCCGTTCTGCTGGGTGAGGGCGGGCGAATGCAGCATCGCCAGCTCGGCCGTGCCGGGCGCGAGGCGAACGATCACGACGCCGAGCGTATGCATCGCCGGCTGGCGGTCGAACATCGCGACAGCCGCCGCCCGATAGCCCGGATTTTTCGGCTCGAACGCAGCCATGGCTCAGGCCTCCCCCTGTCTCGTCGGTTTTTCGCTTTTTGATACGGTAGCGTATCAAGCGCGAGACGGGCTAGCAATACGGCACCGTATCAAGAATCCGAGAGGCTGCTTCATGAGCGACGGCAAGGGCGATGTCTGGGTCGAGGCGGGG
>RXJC01000611.1 GCA_003963435.1 Bradyrhizobiaceae bacterium
GCATCCATGCCGGTGCCGACCGACGACATGGTCGGCGCCTTGGTGAAGACTTCGGCGTCGGGGCCGATGCCGACCTCGAGATACTGGCTCCAGGCGTTCTGGTCGATCAGCACCTGCTTCAGGTGCATGGCCTGGTCCGAGCCCGGCTTGAGCTTTGACAGATCGTCGCCGATCAGCCGCGTCACTTCTTTCCGGATCGCCTCGGCGGAAGCTGGATTGCCCTTGGCGCGCTCCTCGATGACGCGCTCCAGCATCGAGATGGCGAAGGTGACGCCGGCGGCTTTCAGCGTCTGCAGATCGACCGGCGCGAGCAGCCAGGGCTTTTTCGGATCGCGCGTGTCGGGGGCCGTGTTGGCGACGATGGCTTCGAGATCACCGATGCGTTCGCCTCTGGTCGCGGCAAGCGCCTTGGCCGGATTGTCTTCCTCGCACAGCGCGCTGACGGTCGGAAATCTTGCGGTGACGTCGAACACGCCATCGCCGCGGACGGCAACCACGGCCGGACCGTTCACCTGCGGCAGCCAGACGCGGCCGACCAGCGTCCCCTTCGTTCCATCCTCGGGGAGAAGGTCCTTCACAGTCAGCGTCGTCATGGCCGGCGTCCTCGCTTTTTTCAAGGGATCGGCCGTTCTCAGCAGCCGATCCCGTTAGCGAAGACCAATAAACGTCTGGCTCTGGATGTCCAGAGCAGCGCCGCTATGCCCCTGCCCTGGCCTTGCGGGCCGCGATTTGCTGCAGCGCCCAGCGCGCATTCTTGCGCACGTCGGGATCGGGATCGTCGGCGATCACGGCCAGGAATGCCTCGCCGTCGGGATGGGCGATCTCGCCAAGCGCGGCGGCCGCCTCCTTCCGCAAGTTCGCCTGATCGTGATTGACGCAATTGCCGATCGGGCGCACCGCGCGCTCGATCTTCATTCGGCCGAGGCTGCGGATCGCCTTTAGCCGCACCTGCCAGAACTCGTCGGCGAGGCACGCGACCAGCTGATCCGCGGCGAGCGAGCCGTTGACGTTGAGCCCCAGCGTCTCCGCGGCCATCTCGCGCACCATCCAGTCGGAATCCTTCAGCGCGCGGGTGATGGTCTCGGCCGCGGGTTTCATCTGCGAGAAGGCCAGCGCGCTGACGGCGGCGCGACGCACATGGGCATCTGGGTCGTTGATCAGCGCGGTCAGCGCGGGGATCGATTCCTCCAGCTTGAGGAAGCCGATCACGCCGATGGCCTGGACGCGCACGGCGGCGTCGGCATCCTGCAGCGCTTCGAGCGCCGGCTTCAGCGTGTCCTTGCAGCGCAACTCCTTCAGCGCGCGCAGCGCGCCCATGCGGACGAAGGCGTGGGCATGCTTCACCAATGGCAGGATCACGTCAGCGCAGGCGGGATCCTTGAACTCGGCCATGCTGTCGGCCGCAGCCGCCGCGACGATCCTTTCGGGATCGACCAACAGCTTGACCAGCGCGCTCGCCGCCTCCGGCCCGTCGAACTCGCCGAGCGCCATCGCAACCTGCTGGCGCACGCCGGCATCGGGATCGGCCACCATATTGGCGAGATGGCCGACCGCGGCCGGATCACCGGAATGACCGAGCGCGATGATGGCGACGCGGCGCTCGGCGGGATCGGCGGCCTGCAGCCGCTCGTCGGCGTCTTCGAGATCGTCGTAGGATTCGAACGGGCTCGACATGTTCACCTCAACAGATAGGGAATGTTGACGGTGACGGCACCGGTCGGGCAATCGGCTTCGCATGGCATGCAGTACCAGCACTCGTCATAGGCCATATAGGCCTTGTTGGTCATGTCGCTGATGCGAAGGACGTCGAGCGGGCAGACGTCGACGCAGACGGTGCAGCCCTTGTCCGCGATGCATTTGGCGTCGTCGACGACCACCGGAACCGATGTCTGATAGGACGCGAGAGGCATGTGATGTCTCCTGTTGCTGTGGTGCGGTGGGTCAGGCGGAGGCGCGGATGCGCTGCTTGTCGTAGAGGTCCTTCTCCTCGTCGGCGATCGGCACGACATAAGGCTCTACGGCCCGCTTCTCGCTGGTCATCTTGCCGTCCTGCTTGGACAGCAGCGTGTGACAGAACCAGTTCTCGTTGTCCTTCTCCGGGAAGTCCGTGCGCCAGTGATAGAGGCCCCAGCGGCTTTCCTCGCGATAGAGCGAGGCGTGGGCGGCCATGTCGGCGCAGTCCATGATCGACTGCACTTCGAGCGCGCGAAGCAGCTCGTGCGCATTGCGCGCGATCATGCGCTCCTGCATGTCCTCCCGCGCCTCGGCAAGGCGGCGCATGCCGAGCTCGTATTTGCGCGTGACCTTCGGCGGCTGAAGATAGTCGTTGACCAGGCGGCGGGTCTTGTACTCGATCTGGTTCGGCGGAATGCCGTCCTCGCGCTTGGTCGGCGCCATCACGCGGTCGCGTTCCATCGCGACGTCGGCCGCGTCGAACTCGGCGAAGTCATGGCTCTCGGCGAACTCCATCGCGTCGATGCCGGCGACCGAGCCGTTGGTGAAGGCGCCGAGCATGTAATTGTGCGGCACGCTCGCCATGTCGCCGGCGGCATAAAGGCCGGGCACGGTGGTTCGGGCATTGTCGTCGACGAACACGCCGGAGGCGCTGTGGCCGGAACAGAAGCCGATCTCGGAGATATGCATCTCGATGGACTCGCTGCGATAGTCCACTCCCCGCCCCTGCTGGAACAGGCCGCGCGTCGGACGTTCGACCTTGTGCAGCGTGGATTCGATCTCGGAGATGGTGTCGGGATGAAGATGCTTGAGCTGAAGGAACACCGGGCCTTTGCCTGACAGCAGCTCGTTGTAGAACTCCAGCATCATCTGTCCCGACCAGTAGTCGCATTCGATGAAGCGCGAGCCCTCGTTGTTCGCCGTGTAGGCGCCGAAGGGGCCGGCGACATAGGCGCAGGCCGGGCCGTTATAGTCCTTGATCAGCGGGTTGATCTGGAAGCATTCGAGGTTCGCGAGCGCGGCGCCGGCGTGATAGGCCATGGCGTAGCCGTCGCCGGAATTGGCGGCGTTCTCATAGGTGCCGAACATGTAGCCGGAGGTCGGCAGGCCCAGGCGGCCGGCGGCGCCCATGCAGAGGATCACGGCCTTGGCCTTGATCACCAGCATCTCGGCGGTGCGGGTGTTGACGCTGACTGCGCCGGCGATGCGGCCGTCGGCGGATTTGAGCAGCCGCGTCGCCATGTAGCGGTTGGAGATCAGGATGCGGGCGCGGCGGAGCTGGCGGTAGAGCGCCTTCTTCACGGTCTCGCCGTTCGGCATCGGCAGCACGTAGGTGCCGATGTGGTGCACCTTCTTGACGGCGTAGTCCCCGTTCTCGTTCTTCAGGAAACGAATGCCGAAGCTGTCGAGCTCCTCGATGATCGAGTAGCAGTTCTGCGCGTATTTATAGACGGCCTTCTGATCGACGATGCCGTCGTTGGCGATGGTGATTTCCTTGGTGTACTGCTCCGGCGTCGCATAGCCGGGGATAACCGCGTTGTTCAGCCCGTCCATGCCCATCGAAATCGCGCCGGAGCGCTTGACGTTGGCCTTCTCGAGCAGGACGACGTTGGCCTTCGGATTCTTCAGCTTCGCCTTCAGCGCCGCCATCGGGCCGGCCGTGCCGCCGCCGATCACCAGCACATCGCAGGAAACCTCCGAAAGTCCGTCGACGATCTGATCTAGTGACATCACTTGCTCCTGGTTCGCCGATCCCCGGCGCCTTTGCGTCAGATTTGTTCAGGGGGCGTCGCAGCGATAGCAATTAGTTGTCGCCGGGACGCGATTTGCGCCTCAGCGCTCGACGAAGGCCTTTTCGATCACGAAATGGCCGGGCTGGCTGTGGTTGCCCTCGACAAAGCCCCGCTCGGCAAACATGGCGTGCAGCTCTTCGAGCATCGCCGGGCTGCCGCACAGCATGATGCGGTCAGTCTCGATGTCGAGGCCCGGCTGGCCGATATCGTCGAACAGCTGGTTCGAGGCGATCAAATCGGTGATGCGGCCGCGGTTGCGGAACGGCTCGCGGGTCACGGTCGGGTAATAGACGAGCTTGTCGCGGATCAAGGGACCGAAGAATTCGTGATTGCGCAGGTCGTCCACGAGGTGCTCGCCATAGGCGAGCTCGGAGACCTGGCGGCAGCCATGGGCAAGCACGATGGTCTCGTAATTCTCGTAGACGTCGGGGTCCTTGATCAGGCTGGCGAACGGCGCAAGGCCCGTTCCGGTCGAGAGCAGCAGCAGGCGCTTGCCTGGAATGAGATTTCCGGTGATCAGGGTGCCCGTCGCCTTGCGGCCGACCAGGATGATGTCGCCCTCCCTGATCTTCTGCAGGCGCGAGGTCAGCGGGCCGTCCTGCACCTTGATCGAGAAGAACTCGAGCGCCTCCTCGTGATTGGCGCTGGCCATGCTGTAGGCGCGCATCAAGGGCTTGCCTTCGACCTCAAGCCCGATCATCGCGAACTGGCCGTTCTGGAAGCGAAAGCCGGGATCGCGCGTCGCGGTGAAGCTGAACAGGGACTCGGTCCAGTGCCGAACCGACAAAACCGTTTCCTTCTGAAATGCACTCATGGTCTCTCCTTCTCGACGACGCCAAGGTCACGGAGAGAGGAGAGTCCGGCAATCCGGAAGTGAATTTCCCGGTCGATTAGTTTCACATTTCGCGGGCGGCGATCGACAGGAGGCACGCAGTCAGGCCCGCGCCGGCAATTAGTTGCTATTCGTGCACGCTTGCGCCGAGATAGATAGAAGCCGGAGGTTCCTCATGACCATGACTCTGGTGGCACCGACCGTGTCCGAGTACGAAGCGAGCGATGATCTCGCGGTGCTGCTCGTCCGCACTGCGCAGGACGACGCGCTGAGCGTGCCCGCCGAAACGCTCCGCCTCTCCTGCAAATGCGCCCATTGCACCCGCGCCCGCTTCGACGGCCGCTTCCCGGAAGCGTTCCCGGGCATTGCGATCACCGAGATCGGCGATCTCGGCTACGGGCTCAACATCGCGTTCTCGGATGGGCATAACAGGGGGATCTACCCGAAGACGTATCTACTGAGCTTGGCAGGACGGTAGGCCTCGATCTCCCCAAGCACATCGCCGTCATTCCCCGCAAAGGCGAGGAATCCAGTACACCGCGGCCTATCCGTAACCCATTGACGTCTCTGGAATACTGGATCGCCCGGACAAGCCGGGCGACGACAGCGGAGTAAATGGCTCCGGCGTGCCACAGGCAACCGCAAGCAAACTCATCTGGCACGGACATTGCTCCTCTTTAGAACGGTTTGAACGTTCCGGAGGCAGACGATGTTGCAGGCGGCGAATGTGGTTCGCGGGGCTGTTCCGGCGGCAGTCCGACCTGCGGGCAGTTCCTCGCTGCTGCTCACCGAGAACCAGCAATGGATCGGCGGGCCACCACCGCTGATGGACAAGCTCTCGCCGCGCGAGCGCGAGTTGGTGCTGAAGCAGGGCCGGCGAAAAGTATTGAACCGCGGCCAGACCCTGTTCAGCCAGGGCGGCAAGCATGACGGCATCTGGCTGATCGAGAGCGGCCGCATCCGCGTGTTCTACACTTCGCCGCTCGGGCGCGAGATCACGCTCGCCTATTGGCATATCGGCAATTTCGTCGGCGGGCCGGAGGTGTTCGAGGGCACCGTGCACCAATGGTCGGGTGTCGCCTCCAGCAATTGCAGCGTGGTGCACCTGCCCGGAAAGGAATTACGGTCCCTGGCGGTGGAGATCCCGAATCTTGCCATCGGCCTGATCGAGGGCCTGACCTTCAAGGGCAAATGCTATTCCGCACTGGCGCAGATGCTGGGCACGCGCTCGATCACCCAGCGCCTTGCGCATCTGCTGTTGCATCTCGTCGAGCTCTACGGCGTCGAGGATGCCGACGGCCGCGTGATCGCCGCCGCATTCACCCACGCCGATATCGCTCACATGGTCGGCGCGACGAGGCAATGGGTGACGATCAGCCTGAAGCGAATGCAGGAAAAGGGAATCGTATTGACCAAGCGGTCGCAGATCGTGGTCTGCCGCACCGACGTGCTCGAGGAGATGCGCGGTCACGCATCCGACTAGGGGAATTTGCGGCCAAGGCCGGTGCACAGGCAAGCGGCTTTATAGTGCAGGACTGCCCAAGGAGTATGCAATCACCTTTTCCCGGCAACTAATCGACTGCAGTCATCATTCCGGATTTGCCCTGCCCCCTCCCTCACCCAATCATGGCAACCACAGCACATCCAACCGAATGAGGATGAGAATGGTCCGCCATCTTCCCACGCTCTCGATCGCGATGTCGGTGACGTCGCTGGCGCTACTCGCCGCGCAGCCGGCCTTCGCCGAAACAGTCACGCTCGGCATCGGAACGCAGGACACCACGACCAACACGGTGACAGCGGGCGTCGTCATCCGCCAGTTGCATCTCCTCGAGAAATATCTGCCCAAGGACGGCAAGTACGCCAACATCAAGTTCGAGCTGGAGTGGCAGAACTTCACCTCGGGTCCGCCCGTTACCAACGCGATGATGGCGAACAAGCTGCAGATCGGCATGATGGGCGACTATCCGCTGATCGTGAACGGTTTCACCTTCGAGAGCAATCCTGAGAGCAAGAGCCGCCTGGTCGGCGTCGCGGCTTACAGCCTCGAAGGTTCCGGCAACGGTATCGTCGTTCACAAGGATTCGCCCTACTACGAACTCGCCGATCTGAAAGGCAAGCTCGTCAGCGTGCCGTTCGGCTCCGCGGCGCACGGCATGGTGCTGAAGGCTATGCAGGACCGCGGCTACGGGTCCGACTTCTTCCAGCTGGTCAGCCAGAGCCCCGAGGTCGGCTCGACCAATCTTCAGGAGAAGAAGATTGACGCGCACGCCGACTTCGTTCCTTTCGCCGAGCTGCTGCCCTTCCGCGGTTTCGCGCGAAAGATCTTCGACGGCGTCGAGACCAATCTGCCGACATGGCACGGCGTGGTCGTGAGAACCGACTTTGCGGAGAAGTATCCCGAGGTCGTCGTCGCCTATTTCAAGGCACTGATCGCCGCCAATCAGTGGCTACGCGCCGATCCCAAGCTCGCGGCCGAGAAAATCCAGGAATGGACCGGCATCAACAAGGAAGTCGTCTACATCTTCCTGGGCCCCGGCGGCAACATGACCACCGATCCCACCATCAAGCCGGCGCTGATCGATGCCGCAGCGACCGACGTCAAGGTGCTGCAGAACCTCGGCCGCATGAAGGAGTTCGATCCGAAGAAATGGGTCGACGACAGCTACATCCGCAAGGCCTTTGCCGAGATGAAGCTCGACTACGATACGCAGCTGGCCAGCACCAAGAACTACGAAATCGCAGGCGAGGATTCCTTCTGCAAGAAGCCGATCGCCGATCCCCGCAAGGCCGGCGAAGTCTGGGTCGATGACACCGGCATCCTGCCCTTCTCGTCCGCGGCTTGCACGCTCGGCGCCTACGCCGATTACAAGGCCAAGGGCAAGAAGATCAACGTCGCCTATGTCTTCGACACTACGCGCGGCATCAAGCTCTTCGCCGACCAGGCCTTCTTCGCGGTCGGCAATGGCGACGTCGCGCCATTCCTGCTGAAAAAGGACGCCGAAGCCTACGCCGCCAAGATCAGCGGCAAGGTGCTCGGCTTCGATGACGCGGTGAAGGCCGCTGTCGGCGGAGGCAAGACGTGAGCAGTCCCGCCCTCGTCAGACATCCCGAGGACAGCATGCCGGCAACAGCACTTGCAGAGGCGGGCCCCGCGCCCGCCGCCATCGCCCCACCCACGACGCCGCCTTCCTTCGGTACGCTCGCGCTGCGCTGGTACCGGCTTAATCGGGCGGGCCTGCGCGCGGCCGCCATCGGCGTCGTCTCGCTGCTCGCCTTCCTGATGGTCTGGCACCTGCTCACGACCTATCGCGTCGTGTTCTTCGTGCGCTTCACCAACGTGCCCTCGCCGCTCGCGGTTTATGCCAGCTTCAGCAAGGCGATCCACGACCCCAAATTCCTGATGCACATCGCGCTCAGCTGCCGGCGCATTTTCATCGGCTTCTCGCTGGCGGCGATCGTCGGCGTGCCGCTCGGGCTGATCATGGGCCGCTTCAAGCTGGTGCATGAGATCATCTTCCCCGTCGCCGAGGTGCTGCGGCCGATCCCGGCGATCGCCTGGGTGCCGATGGCGATCATGCTGTGGCCGACCAACGAGCAGAGCATCGTCTTCATCACCTTCCTCGGCTCGTTCTTCCCGATTCTCGTCAACACGCTGCACGGCATGTCGCTGGTCGATCCCGTGCTGGTGCGCGCAGCGCAATGTCTCGGCGCCCGCGAACGCTCGATCTTCCGCGATGTGTATTTTCCAGCCTCGCTGCCGCACATCTTCACCGGCCTCACCGTCGGCATGGGCGTCGCTTGGGTGTCGCTGATCGCGGCCGAGATGATCTCCGGGCAGTACGGCATCGGTTACTTCACCTGGGAGGCTTACTCCCTGGTCCAGTATGCCGACATTGCGCTCGGCATGATCGCGATTGGCGTGCTCGGGCTCGGATCGAGCGTCCTGATCAGGGGCGCGGGAAAATTGGTGATGCCGTGGAGGACGACATGAGCGAGATCGCTGCGAGCACATCGAAGGGCCATATCGAGGTCAAGAACTTCTCCCTCGCCTATGAGACGATCGAGGGAGCGGTGCAAGCCGTGACCGACACGCAGATCCACGTGAAGCCGGGTGAGTTCGTCTCGATCGTCGGCCCCTCCGGCTGCGGAAAATCGACACTGCTGAATGCGGTCGCCGGCTTCCTCAAGCCCACCACAGGCATCGTCACCGTCGACGGCGAGCGCGTCAACGGCCCCAGTGCCGAGCGCGGCATGGTGTTCCAGCAATACTCGCTGTTCCCCTGGAAGACGGTGCGGGAGAACGTCGAGTTCGGCCTGAAGATGCGCGGCATGCCGCGCTCCCAGCGTGAGCGCGCCGCGCGCACATTGCTGGGGCTTGCTGGTCTCGAAGCCTTCGAGAAGCACTATCCGGAAAAGCTCTCCGGCGGCATGAAGCAGCGCGTCGGCATCGTGCGCGCGCTGGCCACGGGACCCAAGGTGCTGCTGCTCGACGAGCCGTTCGGCGCGCTCGATGCGCAGACCCGCGTCATCATGCAGCAGATCCTCACCAACATGTGGCAGCGGCTGAAGATATCGGTGCTGTTCGTCACCCACGATATCGACGAGGCGATCTTCCTGTCCGACCGCGTCTACTGCATGACTGCGCGTCCGGGCTCGATCAAGGCGGAAATCCCGATTCCCTTGGAGCGGCCGCGGCAGCAATCGATGATGATGTCGTCGGAATTCCTGGCGCTGCGCCGCGGGCTGATGTCGCTGATCCGCGAAGAGAGCCTGAAGGCGATGGGCGGCGAGATCAACGACATGGGCATGCAAGGGCTGAACATCGAGCTGCACGGCCATTCGCTGGCGGATGTGATTTAGATTTCCGCTCGCAGCAATGACGCTCTCGTAGGGTGGGCAAAGCGAAGCGTGCCCACCCTTCTTCGTCTCAAATAGAACTCGTGGGCACGGCGCTTCGCGCCTTTGCCGACCCTACGTCAAGCTCCGCATCCCTCACTTGAACCAATGCACCAGCGCGATGCTGATCCCGAGCAGCAGCATCAGCGACAGCGTCACGGCGGCGGTCACCCGGCCGCCGACATTGGCGAGCACGCGCACGTCGACGCCAAGACCGAGCGCGGCCATCGACACCACGGTGAGAAAGTTCGTGATCTTCGTGACCGGCCCGACCAACGTGGCCGGTACGATCTCCAGCGAGCGCAGGGTCGCAAGCGCAAGGAAGCCGAGGATGAACCAGGGCACGAGACGGAAGAATCCGACATTGGTCTTCTTGGCGTCGCCCTGCCAGCGCGAGGCGATCAGCGACAGGCCGACGACGACAGGTCCAAGCATCAAGACGCGCATCAGCTTCACCAGCGTGCCGATCTGCGTCGAGACGAGGCCGGCCGGCACGGTCGCGGCGAGCACCTGCGGCACCGCATAGACGGTGAGACCTGCGAGAATGCCGTATTGCGTGGCGGACAATTGCAGCAGCGGGATCAGCAGCGGCAGGCCGAGAACCATCATCACGCCGAGGATGGCGGTGAAGGAGATCGAGGATGCGATCTCGTCGTTGTTGGCGCCGATGATCGGGGCCACGGCCGCGATCGCGGAATTGCCGCAGATCGAGTTGCCGCAGGCGATCAGGATCGACAATCGCGTCGACAGGCCGAGCAGCCGGCTGAGGCCGAAGGAGACGCAAAGCGCGATCACGACGACCCCGGCAATCGAGGCCAGCAGCGCGATGCCGGAGGCAGCGATGGCGGCGAAGCTGATCGAGGCGCCCAGCAGCATGACCGCGACTTCGAGCAGCTGCTTGGCGCTAAAGGCGATGCCGGCGTGCCAGCGCAGCGCCGGTCTCCAGAAGCTGCGCAGCGCCATCCCGAGCAGGATCGCCATCACCAGGGCCTCGACATAGGGATGCTCGAACACGCCCAATTCGGCGCGCTCGAGCAGGGCCGAGACAGCGGCCACGGCGATGCAGAGAAGTATGCCCGGAATCAGTGCCGCAATCCGGCTCGCGGCGGTGGCAGGCTTGGTATCGGCTGAGCTGGATGCTTGATTCTGCGCCACAAATCTCTCCCACAGGAGAAATATTTATACGCAGCGTCAGCTCGATGGGGAATATGTTTTCGACATATCAGGGCCGAGGGAAGTTCTGTCCTCAGGCCGGAATATTCCGGGATCAGAAGATCAGGCGCCCTAGAAGATCAGATTCTTGGCGAGCGAGGCCACCCGGCTGAAGCCGTCATAGATGCCCGGCTCGAAGAAGGCCGCACGAGCCAGCACGATGCCGGCGACCAGCGACCAGAACAGCGTGGTGCCAGCCCGCAGCAGGAGCTTTGAGGCACGCGATCTCGGCTGGGGGTCCGCTGCGGACACCAGCGGCTCGCCGAAGGGCTCAAATCCAGTGCGTTCCATGGCTACGCCGATCCATCAAATTCTGATGGGAATGTCGTCGTTTCCCACCCAAACGGCAATGGAAGCGATTGGCGTTTTTGCCCCGACGAGGGGAAACTCCTTCCGTTGAATTAGCGCGGGACAATAGTTTTCTTCTTTCGGCCTATTTGGACACCGTTGCGGCCTCTAAGCCGCCAGCCCGCTCTCCACAGGAGCGAACTCCAGACCCAGACTCTCCGCCACCGCCCTGTTCGTCATCCGCCCGCGATGGACGTTCAGCCCATTACGCAAATGCGGGTTTTCCAGCACTGCGGCGAAGCCTCTGTTCGCCAGCATCAATCCGAACGGCAGCGTCGCGTTGTTCAGGGCCTGGCTCGAGGTCACCGGCACCGCGCCCGGCATATTGGCGACGCAATAGTGCACGATGCCGTCAACCTCGTAGGTCGGATCGGTATGCGTGGTCGGATGCGAGGTCTCGAAGCAGCCGCCCTGGTCGATCGCGACGTCGACCAGCACGGCGCCGGGCCGCATCGATCTCAGCATCGCTCGCGTGACCAGCTTCGGCGCACTTGCGCCCGGCACCAGCACGGCCCCGATCACGACGTCGGCAGCGAACACCTCGTCCTCGACCGATTCGATGGTGGAGAAGCGGGTGCGCACGCGTCCGGCAAAAAGATCGTCCAATTCACGCAAGCGTGGAATCGAGCGGTCGATCACAGTGACTTCGGCACCGAGGCCCGCGGCCATGCGTGCCGCCTGCGTTCCGACCACGCCGCCGCCGAGCACGACCACGCGCGCCGGCTGCACGCCGGGCACACCGCCCAGCAGCAGGCCGCGGCCGCCAGCCGACCGCCTGAGCGCGGCGCCGGCGGCCTCGATGGCGAGGCGGCCGGCGACTTCGCTCATCGGCGCGAGCAGCGGGAGGTGACCGCTCGCGTCCGTGACGGTCTCATAGGCGATCGCGGTGCAGCCAGAGGCAAGCAGGCCCTTGGCCTGCTCCGGATCCGGCGCAAGATGAAGATAGGTGAATAGGATCTGGCCTTCCCGGAGCTGGGCCCATTCGCTCTTCTGCGGCTCCTTCACCTTCACAATCATGTCCGAATTGGCAAAGACGTCGCCGGCGCTGTCGGCTATGGCGGCCCCTGCCCGCCGATACACCTCGTCGGACGCGCCGATGCCGGCACCGGCGCCGGTCTCGACCGTGACGTCGTG
>RXJC01000560.1 GCA_003963435.1 Bradyrhizobiaceae bacterium
ATGAACCCGACGCGCGACCTCTGGTATCACGAGGCGGCGGCAATGGTGACGACGGAATGCCCGGTCGAGCACATGCACGCCGAGGATCCGCTCTTCATCCTCTACACTTCGGGCTCGACAGGCCAGCCCAAGGGCGTGCTGCACACCTCCGCCGGCTATCTCGTGTTCGCCTCGATGACGCACCAATACGTTTTCGACTATCACGACGGCGACATCTACTGGTGCACCGCCGACGTCGGCTGGGTCACCGGCCACAGCTACATCCTTTACGGGCCGCTGGCGAACGGCGCGACCACGCTGATGTTCGAAGGCGTGCCGAATTACCCGGATAATTCGCGCTTCTGGAACGTCATCGACAAGCACAAGGTCAACATCTTCTACACCGCGCCGACGGCGATCCGCGCGCTGATGCAGGGCGGCGACGCGCCGGTGAAGAAGACCTCGCGCGCGAGCCTGCGCCTGCTCGGCTCGGTCGGCGAGCCCATCAATCCGGAAGCCTGGGAGTGGTATCACCGCGTCGTCGGCGACGATCGCTGCCCGATCGTCGACACCTGGTGGCAGACCGAGACCGGGGGCATTCTGATCACGCCGCTGCCGGGCGCGACCAAGCTCAAGCCGGGCTCGGCGACGCAGCCGTTCTTCGGCGTGGTGCCCGAGATCGTCGATGCCGATGGCAAGGTGCTGGAGGGTGAGACCACCGGCAATCTCTGCCTGACCCGCTCCTGGCCGGGTCAGATGCGCACGGTTTACGGCGACCATGCCCGCTTCGAGCAGACCTACTTCTCGACCTACAAGGGCAAGTATTTCACGGGCGACGGCTGCCGGCGCGACGCCGACGGCTATTACTGGATCACCGGCCGCGTCGACGACGTCATCAACGTCTCCGGCCATCGCATGGGCACCGCTGAAGTCGAGAGCGCGCTGGTCGCCCACGAGAAGGTGTCTGAGGCCGCGGTCGTCGGCTTCCCGCACGACATCAAGGGGCAGGGCATCTACGCCTATGTCACCCTGATGGCGGGCGTGCAGCCCACCGAGGATCTGCGCAAGGAGCTCGTCACCTGGGTGCGCAAGGAGATCGGCCCGATCGCATCCCCGGACCAGATCCAGTTCGCGCCGGGCCTGCCCAAGACCCGCTCCGGCAAGATCATGCGCCGCATCCTGCGCAAGATCGCCGAGGACGAGCCGGGCAGCCTGGGCGACACCTCGACGCTGGCCGATCCCGCCGTGGTCGACGACCTCGTCAAGAACCGACAGAACCGGAAGCCGGCGTAGGGCTTCGATCCCGTGCCCCGGACGCAGCGTAGCGCGTAAGTGCTGCGCTGCTGAGCCGGGGCCCATCTGTCCGCGGAAAGAAAGAACTGGGTCCCGGCTCTGCGGCGCACCGCTTCGCACTGCGCCGCGTCCGGTACACGAGACTGTCCTGCCGCGTTCCCCGTTTCAAGAACAACCGCCGTTCACATCCTCACGCGCTTGTCAGCGCGCACGGCGGCGCGCCCGCATCTTTCCCGCCGAGTGTTGTTTTCAGGTCATTTACTTTATTTCGAACATTTCCTTTCTTCGCCCTGCTGGCGGGCCCTGAGCGGCCGTGCGTGGAAACCATCTGGTTAACGGGCGCGGTTAAGAATGCCTGGGTACGCCGCGATTGCCGGGTTCCGCGTAAATTTTGGTCGATCCGTTTGGGGCAAGGGGAAGCATCGATGTCGGTGAGGATTGCGGTGGCGTTGGCCGCCACCATCGGGACGGGGGTCTTGATGTCGACGGCGGCCGAGGCGCGGCCGGAGATGGTGGGGACGCACCTGGCTGACTATTCGCCGGGGACCATCGTGGTCAAAACCAGCGAGCGGCGGCTCTATCTCATCCTCGATAACGGCCACGCCGTGCGCTATCCGGTCGGCGTCGGCAAGTCCGGCAAGCAGTGGGCCGGCACTACGCGCATCGACGGCAAGTACCGCAACCCGGCCTGGGCGCCGCCGGCCGAGGTCAAGCGCGACAAGCCGAGCATCCCGGACGTCATTCCGGGCGGCTCGCCGCGCAACCCGATGGGCGTTGCAGCGATGACGCTGGCCGGCGGCGAATACGCCATCCACGGCACCAACGTACCCGGTTCGATCGGCGGCTTCGTCTCCTATGGCTGCATCCGCATGCTCAACGACGACATCACCGATCTCTACAGCCGCGTCTCCGTCGGCACGACGGTGGTCGTGACGCGCTGATCGCCGGGATCGAGCAAGACGAACAAGGGCCGCGTCTCTGGACGCGGCTTTTTTGCTACCAGAATCGCCAGCCGCGCGCGCACCAGCCGTCGCGATGCCCGCCATTGTAGCTCCGCGCAAAACCGCCGGCGAGCAAGGCCGCCGACACGTTCGCAGTCCGCCGGGTCGCGACGTCGGCGAGCACGCGGCCGTATTTGTCGAGACCGAGATTGGAGATCGTGACTCCACCCTGAGCGAGCAAGTTACGCAACGCGTCCGCAGCGGCTTCCGCCTTGTCGAGCTCCTGCGCGCAGGACGCCTTCAGCTCGGGCGCGTCAATGCCGCGCAGCCGAACGCTCACGACCAGATCGCGTCCGTCGCGCTGTCGAACGCGGGCCAGGAAGGTGTCGCCGTCGATGGTGCGGATGATCTCGACCTGCTGATGCGTGTCGGCACGGGACTGCTGCAGCACCATTCCCGCGTCCTGCGAGCGGCGATCCATCTCGTGTGGAAGCGGCCAATCGGTTCCGTGGCGAAAGACGAGCACCACCGCCACCACGACACCAACCACGAACATCCACGGCACAAGAGCAGAGAAGCGACGGCCGAACGGCGAACCGCTATAGGAGGGCCGATAGGGATGGCTGGGGTCGAAGCGCGACATCCGCGCACGCTAGGGCTGAGTCGGCCGAGCCGGCAAGAGACTCACGAATCCTCAAAAGTCCGAGGCGATACCTTTGCGCTCCCAATCGCCGTAGCGCGTGGGCTCAGGGCCTTTCGGCCCCTGCAATTCCTTGGGCGCAGCTTCCGCACGCGCAGCGGCAGCCTGCCGGCGCGCCTCAGCCTCGGCCAGCGCCCGCTGGGCGGCCGGCGGAAGCTGCTTGCGATCGGGAGCGGGAGGCTGGTCACTCATCTCTACGGTTCCTAGCTCAAGATCAGGGAGCGTGCGAGAGCCAATATCGCATTGCTGAAATGGTGACGCCGGGCTGTAAACGCGAGAGGCCATTCTTACATTTGGCATATTCGCGTGCCAGAGATCGCCCTCTCAAGGCATGCGCCCATTGCGGCGGAACTGCCGCTCGCTCAGAACCTTGCTTCCGCATGCCATCTCAACGTTTCGCCCCTCCATCCGAAGTGCCCGGCCTTGCGGCACGGCGGATTGCCGCCGACATCGTCGACGGCGTGCTGCACAAGCACCGCACGCTCGACGACCAGCTCGACGGCAGCGGCGCTCATCCCGGGTTGAAGACGCTCGCCGACCGCGACCGCGCGCTGATGCGCCGCCTGGTCGCCACGGTGCTGCGGCGGCTCGGCACGCTCGGCCATGTGCTGTCACGCCTGCTGGACAAGGGCATTCCATCCGAAGCACCGCGCGCGCAGAGCGCGCTGCTGATCGGCGCGGCGCAGATCCTCTGGATGGACGTGCCGGATCATGCGGCCGTCGACCTCTCCGTTCGCCTCGTGCAATCCGATCGCCGCGCCGCGCGCTATGCCGGCCTCGTCAACGCCGTGCTGCGCCGCTGCGCGCGCGAGGGCAAGGCGCTGGTCGAGGAGGTCGCCGCGCAATCGCTGGATCTGCCGCCGTGGCTGCTCGCGCGCTGGCGCGCGCATTATGGCGAAGCGACCGCACGAGAGATGGCGCTGGCGCTCGGCCACGAGCCCTCGCTCGATCTCACCGTGAAGTCGGATGCCGCGCAATGGGCGAGCCGCCTGCACGGCGAGACGCTGCCGACCGGGACGGTGCGGATGCTGCTGCACGGCTCGGTGACCATGCTGCCCGGATTCGCCGAGGGACAATGGTGGGTGCAGGACGCCGCCGCCGCGCTGCCGGCCCGGCTGTTCGGCGACGTCAAAGGCAAATCCATCGCCGACCTCTGCGCCGCCCCCGGCGGCAAGACCGCGCAGCTGGCGCTGGCTGGCGCACATGTCACGGCGATCGACCGCTCGCCGGCCCGGGTGGCGCGCTTGCGCGAAAACCTGGCGCGGCTGTCGCTCCAGGCCGAGACCGTCGTCGCTGACGCCGTGGAGTGGGCCGGCCCTGCGGAGGGCTTCGACGGAATCTTGATCGATGCGCCCTGCACGTCGACCGGCACGATCCGCCGTCATCCCGATGTGGCGTGGCTGCGACAGGAATCGGACATCGCCGCCTTGTCCGCGCTCCAGCAAAAGCTGCTGCGCAAATCGGTATCGCTGCTCAAGCCCGGCGGCACGCTGATCTACTGCACCTGCTCGCTGGAACCCGAAGAAGGGGAACAGGCCGTGGCGACGCTGCTGGCTTCGGAGCCCGCGCTTCGCCGCGTGCCGATCGTGGCATCGGAGGTCGCAGGCCTCGACGAAATCATCACCGCCGATGGTGATCTACGCACCCTGCCATGCCATCTGCCGAACGCCGATCCCAAGCTCGGCGGGCTCGACGGATTTTTCGCAAGCCGGCTCGTTAAATCCTGATTTTGCACCGGTTTTTGCAACTCCGACACTGATTCGTCCCGTTCAGGGTGGTGTCAGGCGGGCGATTTTGGGATTAATAAGGATTCGTCGGAATCCTCTCCCCCTTCAAGGCAAGGCGTGTCGGTCGCTCAACGCAGACGTATCTCGACGCTGGTCATGAACCGCTTCGCGCGGAACATGCTCGCGCGCGCGAGCGGCGGCTCGGTGGCGTTGTCGCGCGTCTGGCCCGGCCGCACCGACCGGCTGATCATCGCGCCACACGATTTGCGCACTGCGGATGCGACCCGCGCCGCCGAGATCTATGCCGGCCGTTTCGTCTTCGCCGGCAAGATCGTCAATTGCCACGGCCGTTCGATCTTCGATCTCGAGCCGCCGTCGGAGGACTGGGAGGTTGCGCTGCTCGGCTTCGGCTGGCTGCGCCATTTGCGCGCCGCCGACACCGCGCTGACCCGTGCGAATGCGCGCGCGCTGATCGAGGACTGGATCGCCAATCCCGCCAACAAGCGCCGCCCGGTCGCACGCCGCGCCGACGTGCTGGCGAGGCGCGTGATCTCGCTGCTGTCGCAGGCGCCTTTGGTGCTCAACGAGACCGACAACAAATTCTACCGCCGTTACTTGCGCGCGCTCGCCCGCGAGATCCGCTTCCTGCGCTACACCATGGTCGACATTCCCGACGGAGTGCCGAAGCTGCAGGTGCTGATCGCGCTGTGCTATGCGTCCCTGTGTCTCGCCAACCAGACGCGTCACATCCGCAGCGCCTCGAAGAAGCTGTCGGACGAATTGCAGCGGCAGATCCTGCCCGATGGCGGACACATCTCGCGCAATCCGGGCGCGCTGATCGAGCTCCTCATCGACCTGCTGCCGCTGCGGCAGACCTTTGCCGCGCGCAACATCGCCCCGCCGCCGGCGCTGCTCAACGCGATCGACCGCATGATGCCGATGCTGCGCTTCTTCCGGCACGGCGACGGCAATTTCGCGCTGTTCAACGGCATGAGCGCGACATCTTCGGATCTGCTCGCCACGCTGCTCGCCTATGACGACACCCACGGCGCGCCGATGGCGAACATGCCGCATACCGGCTTTCAGCGCCTCGATGCCGGCCAGACCACCGTGATCATCGACACTGGCCCACCGCCGCCGGCCGGGGTCAGCCACGATGCCCATGCCGGCTGCCTGTCGTTCGAATTGTCCTCCGGTATCAGCCGCATCGTCACCAATTGCGGCATGCCGACCACGGGCCGCGACAACTGGCGGCCGTTCGCGCGCAGCACGGCGGCGCATTCGACGCTGACCTATCACGACACCTCCTCGTGTCAGTTCGTGGAGATGTCGGCGATGAAGCGACTGCTGCACGGCTCGCCGATCACCAGCGGACCCGTCGAGGTCGAGAGTTATCGCGAAATCGTGCAGAACGGCACGCTGCTGACGACCTCACACGACGGCTATCTCGCCAAGTTCGGCGCGATCCATCGCCGCGTGCTGATGATTGCCAATGACGGCGCACGCATCGACGGCGAGGACACGCTGTCGCCGCCGCAGGGCGGGCGTTTCAAGGGCGCGGACGCCGATTTCGCGCTGCGCTTCCATCTGCATCCCGCCGTGAAGGCGAGCCGGCTGTCGGATGCGCGCGGCGTCATGCTGGTGCTGCCGAACCGCGACGTCTGGACTTTCGAAGCATTGGACGACAAGGTCGACCTCGAGGACAGCGTGTTTCTGGCCGGCAATGACGGCCCGCGCCGCACCGCGCAGATCGTGATCCGGCAGGATGCACGCCAGGCGCCCTCGATCCGCTGGAGTTTTGTGCGTTCCACGGCTTCGCCGACCGTGACCAATGCCCGCCGCAACGCGCGCCGGGAGCCGGAACTTCCGCTGTAGACGCAAGCCTGCCAGTCCGGTCCGCCGTTGTAGAACCGGCCAAAAACTGCTATCGGGTCCCTGCTCGCGCGACTGGCGACCTTGGATGGAGCACCATCGGGAAGCGCGGGCCATGACCGCCGCGCGCCTGGGCATAGACACTCCTGAACAGAGGATCTTGCTCATGACTGACCACCGCCGCGTCACCCGCGCCCTGCTTTCCGTTTCCGACAAGACCGGCCTGATCGAGTTTGCCAAGGCGCTCGCCGCGCATGACGTCGAGCTGGTCTCGACCGGCGGCACCGCCAAGGCGATTGCCGCTGCCGGCCTCAAGGTGAAAGACGTCTCCGACCTCACCGGCTTCCCCGAGATGATGGACGGCCGCGTCAAGACCCTGCATCCGAAGGTGCATGGCGGCCTGCTCGCGATCCGCGACAACAAGGAGCACGCGGAGGCGATGAAGGCGCACGGCATCGCGCCGATCGACCTGCTGGTCGTCAATCTCTATCCGTTCGAAGCCACCGTCGACAAAGGCGCCGGCTTCGAGGATTGCATCGAGAACATCGACATCGGCGGCCCCGCGATGATCCGCGCCGCGGCGAAGAACCATGACGACGTCGCCGTCGTGGTCGAGGCGCAGGACTATCAGGCCGTGCTCGACGAGCTCGCCGCCAACAAGGGCGCGACCACGCTTAAGCTGCGCCGGCGCTTGGCCGCAAAGGCCTATGCGCGCACCGCGGCCTACGACGCCGCGATCTCGAATTGGTTCAACCGCCAGCTCGAAATCGACGCGCCCGACTTCCGCGCCTTCGGCGGCCGGCTGATCCAGTCGCTGCGCTATGGCGAGAACCCGCACCAGACCGCGGCGTTCTACGCGACGCCGGACAAGCGCCCGGGCGTCTCGACGGCGCGGCAGCTGCAGGGCAAGGAACTCTCCTACAACAACATCAACGACACCGATGCGGCCTATGAATGCATCGGCGAGTTCGACGCCAAGCGCACCGCCGCCTGCGTCATCGTCAAGCACGCCAACCCCTGCGGCGTGGCGGAAGGCGCCAACCTCGTGGAAGCCTATCGCAGGGCGCTGGCCTGCGATTCCACTTCGGCCTTCGGCGGCATCATCGCGATGAACCGCGCGCTCGACGCCGACACCGCACGCGAGATCACAAAGATCTTCACCGAGGTGATCATCGCGCCCGATGCGACCGAGGAGGCGATCGCCATCATCGGCGGCAAGAAGAATCTGCGCCTGCTGCTCGCCGGCAGCCTGCCGGATCCGCGCGCGCCGGGCCTCACCGCCAAGACGGTCGCCGGCGGCCTGCTGGTGCAGAGCCGCGACAATGCCGTGGTCGACGACATGACCTTCAAGGTGGTGACCAAGCGCGCGCCGACCGACGCGGAGATGCGCGACCTCAAGTTCGCCTTCCGGGTGGCAAAGCACGTCAAGTCCAACACCATCATCTACGCCAAGGACCTTGCCACCGTCGGTATCGGCGCGGGCCAGATGAGCCGCGTGGACTCAGCGCGGATCGCGGCGCGCAAGGCGCAGGATGCCGCCGCCGAGCTGAAGCTCGCCGAGCCGCTCACCAAGGGTTCGGTGGTGGCGTCGGACGCGTTCTTCCCCTTCGCCGACGGCATGCTCGCCTGCATCGAAGCCGGCGCCACCGCCGTAGTGCAGCCCGGCGGCTCGATGCGCGACGACGAGGTGATCAAGGCCGCCGACGAGCACGGCATCGCCATGGTGTTCACGGGCACGCGGCACTTCAGGCACTGATCTATCCACGTGTCGTCCCGGACAAGCGTAGCTCAGGGCAACGCGTAGCGTTGTCCTGAGCGGAGCGCCGATCCGGGACCCATAACCACAGGAAGTGGTTTGGCGAAGACTCGGAGTTGCCAGTTCGCACAGCAACTCCTCCCTGGGGTTATGGGTCCCTGCGTTCGCAGGGACGACAGTGGAGTCTTATCGCTCCCGCACCCGCATCAACAGCCCCAGCCCCGCAACGAAGAACACCACCAGCACGGCCATGCCGGCCTTCTGGCTTGCGGTCACGGCCGTGATCATGCCGATCAGAAGCGGTCCGATGAAGGACGTCACCTTCCCGGTCAGCGCGAACAGGCCGAAATACTGCGCGATGCGGTCCTTCGGCGCGAGGTGGATCAGAAGCGTGCGTGAGGCGGCCTGCAGCGGGCCGCCGGCCGCGCCGATCAGGCAGCCCAGCACGAGATAGGCGCGCTCGGCCGCGCTCGCGAACATGGGCGCGCCCGCTTGCGGCGGCGCCACCTTGACGAACAGCACGCTGTCCTTGTCGACCAGGAGGATCGCCGCCACGGACAATAGCAACAGCAGCAAGCTGCCGGCGATGACGCGCTTCGGCCCGAGATGATCATCGAGCTTGCCGCCGAGCCAGGCGCCGAACGTGCCGGTGATCGCCAGCATGATGCCGAAAGTGCCGATCTGAATGGTGTGCCAGCCGAACGTGCCCGCGGCATAGATGCCGCCGAAGGCGAACAGCGACACCAGCCCGTCGGTGTAGATCATGTTGGCGAGCAGGAACGCCGCGAGCGACTTCTGCTTCGGCAGGCTCCTGATCGATCGCTTCAGCTCCGACAATCCCTCGTGCAGCGCTTCGCGCAGCGGTCGCTTCGCCGGATAGTCGGGCGTGAACAGGAACAGCGGCGTCACGAAGATCACGAACCACAACCCGGTCAGCGGCCCGACGATGCGATCGCCTTCATGGCTGACGGGATCGAGCCCGAACAGCGGCGTGAGGCCGAGCAGCGTGCGGCCGGTCTCGGGATTTGCGGCGAGGAAGCCGAGCACGATGATCAGGCTGACGATGCCGCCGATGTAGCCGGTGGCCCAGCCGGTGCCGGACAGCCGGCCGATCCGATCCGGCGGCACCAGGGTCGGCATCATCGCGTTGTTGAAGACGGTGGCGAACTCCGCGCCGACGCTGGCAAGCGCAACGGCGGTGAGCAGAGGCGGAATGATGGCGTGATCGCCTGGCTTTCCGATCCACAAGGTGCAGGACGCCAGCACGAGCAGCGCACCAAAACCTGCGATCCACGGCTTCCTGCGGCCCGAAGCATCCGCGATGGCGCCCAGCACCGGCGACATCAGCGCGATGGCAAGGCCTGCGGCGGCCATCGCGAATCCCCACAGCGATTGGCCAGTGGCGGGATTGGGCGCAATGCTGGTGGCGAAATAGGGCGCGAACACGAAGGTCGTGATCAACGTGAAATAGGGTTGAGCGGCCCAATCGAAAAAGATCCAGCTGACGACGGCGGCGCGCGGCGGATAGGTCCGCGGCGCGCCGGCCATGCGCGCATCGGGAGCGATCGTCGTCATCACGCAGTCCTCATCACGAACAGTTTTGCCTCTCTCGGGGCAAACCGTATAGCATTGAAGCGAGGCGTGTGAACCGGTCCGAAGCCCCCGCGGAAATTTGATCATGTCGTCATATTCAACTCGGCGGACCTTTTTCGCCTTCGTCGCCGCGCTGGCCCTTGGTCTCGCACCGGCGGCCTCTCAGGATGCGCGACGCGCCTATGTTCCGGCGGCGCCCGATACGATCCGCGCCGTTGCCGCCGAGCACGGCATGGTGGTCGCGCAGGAGAAGCTATCCGCGCAGATTGGTGCAGAGATCCTGCGGCGCGGCGGCAATGCGGTCGATGCCGCGGTCGCGACCGGCTTTGCGATGGCCGTGACCTATCCACGCGCCGGCAATATCGGAGGCGGCGGCTTCATGGTGATTCATTCCGCCGACCGCAAAGAGGACATCACGATCGATTACCGCGAGACGGCGCCAGCGGCGACCACCCCGCAGATCTTCCTCGGAGTCGACGGCAAGCCCGATACGGCGAAGTCGCGGGATTCCGCGCTTGGCATCGGCGTGCCCGGCACCGTTGCCGGACTTTCCCTGGCGCTGGAAAGATACGGCTCCGGCCAGTTCACGCTGGCGCAATTGCTGGAGCCCGCGATTGCGCTCGCCCGCGACGGCGTCGTCGTCAACGACGACATTGCCGATACGCTGCCGGGCTGGCACCGGCGCCTGGCACGCTGGCCTTCTTCGGCGAAAATCTTCTCGCGGCCCGACGGCACGCCGCTCCTTGAAGGCGACCGGCTGGTGCAGCCCGATCTCGCTGAAACGCTTTCGGCCATCGCGGCACAGGGGCCTCGCGGTTTCTATGAAGGGCCGGTCGCGGAAAAGCTCGCCAAGGCGGTGGCTGACGCCGGCGGCATCATCACGCCGGCCGACTTGAAAGCCTATCAGCCCATGATCCGCGCCCCGGTGCGCGGCAGCTATCGCGGCTATGACATCGTGTCGATGCCGCTGCCCTCGTCCGGCGGCGTCGTGCTGGTGGAGACGCTCAACATCCTCGAGGGCTTTCAGCTCGCCGATCTGAAGCAGGGATCGCCGGCATCGCTGCATCTCTTGATCGAGGCCATGAAGCGCGCCTATGCGGACCGCGCGCGCTATCTCGGCGATCCCGCCTTCGTCAACGCGCCGATCGAGACGCTCACTGCGAAGGACTATGCCGCCAAGCTGCGCTCTGGCATCTCGGCCGAGCGCGCCACGCCGTCGCAAGAGCTCGCTTCCGTGGCCCCTTCGCCACGTGAGGGCAGCAACACCACGCATTTTTCCGTCGTCGATTCCCGCGGCAACGCCGTCAGCAACACCTATACGCTGAACTTCAGCTACGGCGTCGGCCTTGTCGCCGAGGGCACCGGCGTGCTCCTCAACAACGAGCTCGACGATTTCACCGCAGCGGTCGGCGCTTCCAACGCCTATGGCCTCGTCGGCTTCGAAGCCAATCTGCCCGGGCCTGGAAAGCGCCCGCTGTCCTCGATGTCGCCGACCATCGTGCTCAAAGACGGCAAGCCGGTGCTGGTGACGGGCTCGCCCGGCGGCAGCCGCATCATTTCCACGGTGCTGCAGGTCATCGTCAACGTGCTCGATTACAAGATGGATGTCGCGGCCGCCGTCGCAGCGCCGCGGCTGCATCACCAATGGCTGCCCGACGAGGTGCGCGTCGAGCGCGGCTTTCCCGACGACGTGCTGCTCGCGCTGAAGGCAATGGGCCATCCGGTCGTCGAGCCGATGGGCCAGACGTCGGCCAACTCGATCGCGGTGACGCCGAACGGGCCGCTCGGCGCGCCCGATCCGCGCACCCGCGGCGCGGAGGCGGCGGGACAATAGCAACCTGAGCCGGGCGCCGGGCTTTTGAGACAGGCTGCGGCGTGATATCGACGCAGCCTCCGATCTCACGACGAGCTTCCATGAAACTTTGCTTTCGTATCTTGGCCGCGCTCGTTGCGCTGGCGCTGTTGACAGCCGTCGCACTCAGCTTCATTTACCGGCCGGGCGACGCGCTCCGGGTCGCGACCGGCTTCGTGGCGCACAACGTTTGCAGCAAGACCTTCGTCTCCGGCCTCGACTCGCAGGCCGTGTTCGCGGAGACGACCGAGCGTGACGGCATACGCCGCCTGCGCCCGCTGATGCGGCTTGATCTCGATCGCGCAGCGAAGACGGCCGACGTCACCGTGCTCGGAGGCTTTCGCAGCCACGCGATCTTTCGCGACGGCTTTGGTTGCGTGCTGCAGCATGGGACGACCACGCCCTATCTGCCGAAGATCGACCTCGTCGCGGCGAAGATGCCGAAGGCGCCACCGCTACTGCCCGACATCGCCGACGATGCCGTGGTCGCGCCTGGCGATCCCGTGTTGAAAGCGGCGCTCGATCATGCCTTCGAGGAGCCGGCCAACCCGCCGTTCCGGCGCACCAAGGCGATTGTCGTGGTGCGCGACGGCCGCGTGATCGCCGAACGCTATGCACCCGGCATCGGTATCGATACCCCGCTGCTCGGCTTCTCCATGACGAAATCCGTGATCAACGCGCTGATCGGCGTCATGACCCAGCATGGCCTTTTGAGCCCGTCCATACCCGCGCCGGTGCCGGAATGGCGCAACCCGTCCGATCCGCGTCGCGAGATCGAGGTCGAGCATCTCATGCGGATGACGACTGGACTCGACCTCGATGAGACCAACAGCGGCTTCGATCCGTCGAGCCGAATGATGTATCTGCCCGACGACATGGCGGGATTCGCTGTGCAGGCGGGCCTCGTGGCACCCGTCGGCCAGCGCTGGCGCTATTCGAGCGGGACCACGCAGATCCTGGCGCGCATCGTGCGCGACCGCGCCGGCGGGCCCGAGCAAAGCCTGGCCTTTGCATGGCGCGAATTGTTCAACCCGCTCGGCATGCGTCACGTCACGCTGGAGCTCGACGGCGCCGGCACCATTCAAGGCACGACCTACATGTTGGCGAGCGCACGCGACTGGGCGCGTTTCGGCCTGCTCTATCTCAACGACGGCGTGGTCGGCGGAAAGCGCATTTTGCACGAGGACTGGGTGGATTTTTGCGCGGCCGCCACGCTCGACACGGATTACGCAGCCGGCTTCTGGACCAACCGCAGCGAGCACCCGCACGCAAAAGGCCGCGTGCAGGCGGGCATTCCACGCGTGCCTTCTTTGCGTCAGGCGATCTCGGCCAGCGCGTCTTCATCATCCCCTCGCAGCGTATGGTCGTCGTGCGCCTCGGCGATTCCGTCGATCCGAGCGGCGACATCCGCGGCGTGGAGCGGTTGATCAAGGAGGTGATCGCGGCCGTGAACTAGGCCATCATTCCGGGGCGATGCGGAGCATCGAACTCGAAAACTCGGGATTCCGGGTTCACGCTTCGCGTGTCCCGGAACGGCAATCTACCGCCCCACCTGGTACGGCCCGCCCTTTTCCAGCGCCCGCGCATAGGCCGGCCGCGCATGGATGCGCTCCAAAAACGCCATTGCCTTGGGATGGCCCTGCTCAAGCCCGCCGCGCGCTTGCGCCGCTTCCAACGGGAAGCTCATCTGGATGTCGGCCGCGGTGAACTCATTGCCGGCGAACCACTCGCTCTTGCCAAGCTCGCCTTCCCAGTAATCCATGTGCTGCTTGAGCTGCGGATTGACCAACGTGGTCAGCGCTTGGTTCG
>RXJC01000621.1 GCA_003963435.1 Bradyrhizobiaceae bacterium
ATCGAGATCGAGGCCGGCGGCGAGGCGCCCATGACGCTGCAATGCAGCCTCCTCGTCAACGCCGCGGGCCTGTCGGCGACGAAGGTGGCGCGCAACATCGACGGCATGCCGCTGGACCGCATTCCGCCCGCCTATCTCGCCAAGGGAAACTACTTCAGCTGCAATGCCAAGGCGCCGTTCTCGCACCTGATCTACCCGGTGCCCGAACCCGGCGGGCTCGGCGTGCATCTGACGCTGGACATGGCGGGGCAGGCGCGCTTCGGGCCCGACGTCGAATGGATCGAGACCATCGACTACGCGGTCGACCCGTCACGCGCCGAGCGCTTCTATCCGGCGATCCGCAAATACTGGCCGACGCTGCCTGACGGCGCGTTGATGCCGAGCTATTCGGGGATCCGGCCGAAGATCGTACCGCCCGCGGTGGCGACGCAGGACTTCCTGATGCAGGGTCCGCGCGATCACGGCGTCGCAGGCCTGGTCAACCTGTTCGGCATCGAATCGCCCGGCCTGACCTCGTCGCTCGCGATCGCAGATCACGTCGCCGAGCTCGCAGACGTCTAACGCATCGAGGCAACACTCAAGTGCCGCACAACACTTTGCGCGGTACGCACCCTGCCGCAGGGATGAGCGCAAACGCTCTCATCCCTGCGGGGTAAGGGTACGATCAACTCTACGCTGTTACGGGGGGTGCTAGTGGAGCGTGTCGCCGTGCCTCAGACGCTCGATCTGGTCCTTGACCATCAACTTCCGGCGCTTCAACTCAACAATTTGCAGGTCGTCTGTTGAAAGGTGCACGAGGGCTTCGTGCAATTCGTTTTCGAGAAGTTTGTGCTTCCGTTCCAATTCAACGAGATGTGCCTGAATTGTCATTCGAAACCTCCTCGGTAGGGTTGAACCTTAGGATTCGATCCGGACAAGGAAGTCTACATCACCGATTCGTTCTGTCGATGGGTATCCGTCGTCGCACCGTCATTTTTGAAAATTCATATGTAACGAAGCGTGAGTAAAGGAACCGCGCCGGAAAAATCCATGATATCAATGCGCTTGTACGGCCGCTCAGCCCCCAGCAGAAATATGTTGCGGGAGATCGGTGAGCGAGGCTTGCAGATCGCTTGCGATCACGCCGCGCAAGGACGATAATTTCCACAGGGCATCCACAGCCCAGAGTCTCACGCCTATCGGTTTTCGGCCACCGCAGACATGAACAACGAAGACGAGCGTGAGCTCGAAGCCGAGCTCACCCGGTTGCAGCAGGAACACCGAGATCTCGATGCGGCGATCGATGCACTGCATCAATCGCCCGCCCCCGATCTGTTGCGGCTACAGCGGTTGAAGAAGCGCAAGCTGTTGTTGCGCGATCGCATCGCGTTCATCGAAGACCAGATCACACCCGACATCATCGCCTGACCCACAGGCGCTGGCGGCGACCCCGCAGGGCACGGAATCCGCTTGACTCGAAAAGAACAAAATAGGAACATCAGACATCCCCCAGGAACCCGCCCGAGGAAACGCAGATGTCGACAGCCGCCCTTCTCGACAACAGTCATTATGAACAGGCCTGCGACCAGGCCATTGCGATGTGCGACGGCAATCTGCGCAGCACCATCAAGGCGCTGATCATGGCCAACGAATATCTGGAAGCCGAACTTGAGGAATTGCAGGCGGCGATCTCCGCCGGCTGCATTCCGGAAACCTCGCGCAGCAAGATGCGGAGCAGCGCCGCCTGAGTTTTCATATTGGAGCAACGCCATGTCGGACGTGACCTATTACGTTGCAATGCCCTTCTTGATCGATGCCGACGGTTCGCCTGTCGCCGGCGCGGCGGAAGAATGCCAGAGTTCGACGGCTGCGTTGCGGCGCGCCGAGGCCTTGTCGCGCGGTGCAGGTCATATCGGTGCGGTCGCGTTCAGCCGCAGCGGCGATCCCATGACCGGCGAATTCGGTGACGCCACGCTGCTGCGCAAATACGGCAACGTGCCCGAAGATCTCGCCACGCTGTAAGGGTTGCTGTTTGAGCATGATCTCTTCGGAAAGCCGCTTCGCACTTTTCGCTCACGCGGCCCTTCGGGTCCGGATCATGCTCTAGCTGCTGACCAGCCTGATCCGGGGCTCGTGCCGCCGCTGCGCCTTGCGCACATACATGGCGGCATCCGCCTCCTCGAGGGCGCGGCCTGCGTCGGATTGCGCTCCGAGCAGCGCGACACCGGCGGAGGCGCCTGCGGTCACGTGCTGACCGCGAAAGACGAATGACAATTCGTCGATCGCCTGCTCAAAGGAGGCCGCCTTCGCCCTGGCATCGGTCTCGCTGAGATTCCACAGCAGCAGAGCGAACTCATCGCCGCCAAGACGCCCGACCACGTCCGAAGCGCGAACCTGCCGCGTCAGCGTGGCGGCAATCGCCTTCAGCACCTCGTCACCGGCGCCGTGACCGAACGAATCGTTGATCGGCTTCAACCGGTCGACGTCGAGCACGATCAGCGCCCCGCTGGCGCGGTAACGTTTCATGTAGGCGACGGCGCGCGCGAGCTCGCGCTCGAAGCCGCGCCGGTTGGGAATCTCAAGCAGGAAGTCGGTGTCGGCCGCAGCTTCCAGTTCCGCGACCCGGCGCTGTGCCTCCTTGAGCCTGGTCCGCAAGTTCCGGATCGTCGCCCTCGCGGTCTCCCTGGCCGCGTCGTCGCCCGACGCGCCCCGTCCCGGCAGCTTCGCCGCAGGCCTGGTCGGCCGCCTGGAGACGGCTTTGGATCGGCCGGCACTGGTCTTCCGGCCCTTTTTGGCCTTCGCAGCGCCCACCCTTTTTGGTTTCTTCATGGGCATCCTGCTCAATGAAGGCTTGCGGGGATTCACCAAGACAGGATAGTGGATTCCCTTCTCCTTGCCACCGCCTTGCGAGCCGCCGGCCGGAACCGTTAATCTGGCCTATCCTACTGTTTTTCGGGCACAATTGACGTCATGACCGCGCCGATCGCCATTATCATGGGAAGCCAGTCGGACTGGGACACGATGCGGCACGCCGCCGACACGCTGGCCACGCTCGGCGTTGCCGCCGACAGCCGCATCGTTTCGGCTCACCGTACGCCAGACCGATTGTTTGCCTTCGCCAAGGGCGCCAAGGCTGCAGGCTACAAGGTCATCATCGCCGGCGCCGGCGGCGCTGCCCATCTGCCCGGCATGGCGGCGGCACTGACCGAGCTCCCCGTGTTCGGCGTTCCCGTCGAATCCAAGACGCTCAGGGGTCTCGATTCGCTCTATTCGATCGTCCAGATGCCCGCCGGCATCCCCGTCGGCACTCTCGCTATCGGCAAGGCCGGCGCGACCAACGCCGCACTGCTGGCCGCGTCCGTGCTGGCATTGTCCGACCCGGCCTTGTCCGATCGCCTCGCCGCCTGGCGCAAAGCGCAGACCGAGGCCGTTGCCGAGCGCCCGGAGGACAAGGCGTGAGCGACGCAAAGCAGGTGAAGCTGAAGCCCGGCGACACCATCGGAATCCTCGGCGGCGGACAATTGGGACGGATGCTGGCGATGGCCGCGGCGCGGCTCGGCCTGCGCTGCCAGATATTCTCTCCCGATCCGGACTCGCCGGCCTTCGACGTCGTCTTGAACGCGACCTGTGCCGAATATGCCGATGTCGAAGCGCTCGAACTGTTCGCGGGCGACGTCGACGTCATCACCTACGAATTCGAGAACGTGCCCTCGGCCGCCGCAATGGTGCTGGACGCGCGCCGCCCGGTGCTGCCCAACCGCAAGATCCTCGAGACCACCCAGGACCGTCTCGCCGAGAAGGATTTCGTCACCCGCCTCGGCATCGGCACCGCAGCCTATGCCGACGTCACGTCGGTGGCTTCATTGCGCGAGGCGATCGTCAGGATCGGACTGCCGGCCGTGCTGAAAACCCGCCGCTTCGGCTATGACGGCAAGGGCCAGGCCATCATCCGCGAGGGCGACGACATCGCGAAAGTGTGGACGAGCCTCGCCACCAAATCGGCAATCCTGGAGGCCTTCGTGCCGTTCGAGCGCGAGATCTCCGTGATCGCCGCGCGCTCGGCCACGGGCGAGGTCGAGTGTTTCGACGTCACCGAGAACGAGCACCGCGACCACATCCTGAACATATCCCGCGCGCCCGCCGCGATCCCGGAGGCGCTTGCCGAGGAAGCGCGCAGCATCGCCGGCAAGATCGCAAACGCGCTCGACTATGTCGGCGTGCTCGCCGTCGAGATGTTCGTGCTCGCCAATGGCACCGGGCCGAAGGTGCTGGTCAACGAGATCGCCCCGCGCGTGCACAATTCCGGGCACTGGACGCTTGACGGCGCGTCCGTCTCCCAGTTCGAGCAGCACATCCGCGCCATCGCCGGCTGGCCGCTGGGCAAGCCCGTGCGCCATGGCGAAATCGTCACCATGACCAATTTGATCGGCGACGAGATCAACGATTACGAGAAGTGGCTGAGCGTGCCGGGCGCGACCGTGCACATCTACGGCAAGGGCGCGCCGCGCCCCGGCCGCAAGATGGGCCACGTCACCGAAGTCAGGCCGCCGAAAGGCAAGTGAGGGGATCGTAGCAATCGCTGCAATCCCCTTTTGCAATCAGGCCGTCTTCACGCCAGCGACGACGCCGGCCGGCTCCTCGCTGAGCCAGCGATAGATCACCCCGCCGAGCGCGCCGCCGATCAGCGGAGCGACCCAGAACAGCCAGAGCTGCGCCGTCGCCCAGCCGCCGACGAACAACGCAGGGCCCGTGCTGCGCGCCGGATTTACCGACGTGTTGGTGATGGGGATGCTGACGAGATGGATCATCACCAGCGCGAGCCCGATCGCGAGCGGCGCGAAGCCTGCCGGCGCGCGGCCATGCGTGGCACCCATGATGATGAACAGGAACATCATGGTCATGACCACCTCGGTGAGGAAGCACACGATCATGCTGTATTGGCCGGGCGAATGCGCGTCATAGCCGTTGGATGCGAAGCCCTTGCCGACGTCGAATCCGGGCGCCCCGCTCGCGATGACATAGAGCAGCCACGCCGCGACGATCGCGCCAAGCACCTGGGCGATCACATAAGGCAGGATCTGGCCGGCCGGAAAGCGCCCGCCGGCGGCAAGACCGACGGTGACGGCCGGATTGAGATGGCAGCCCGAGATATGGCCGATCGCATAGGCCATGGTCACGACGCTCAAGCCGAAGGCCAGGGACACACCGACGAGACCGATCCCGACCTGGGGGAAACCGGCCGCGATCACCGCACTTCCGCAACCCGCGAAGGTGAGCCAAAAGGTACCGATAGCTTCGGCAGCGTATTTCCTGATATCCATGTGTCGTCCCCTGCTTTCCAGAGATTCCGGAACAAAGCTCCGGAAACGGCCCCACCCTTGGCGTCAAATCTCCCAAATCGGGGCCACAGGGAGGTATTTCGCCTCATTTAATGGCTGAACTTGGCCCGAATCCCTGCCTGGCCGGTGGACATGCCGGGTTTTGTCTGATACATGGGCGCCCTCAAGGTTAAGGGCTTGTGCGTTTCGCCATCCCCTTCGTCTTACCAGAATTCAAATCCGATCCACTGAAGAGGATGCCGCGTGCAGGTTCTCGTTCGCGATAACAATGTCGATCAAGCCCTCAAGGCGCTGAAGAAGAAGATGCAGCGCGAGGGGATTTTCCGCGAGATGAAGCTCCGCGGTCACTACGAGAAGCCCTCCGAGAAGAAGGCCCGCGAAAAGGCCGAAGCCGTGCGCCGTGCGCGCAAGCTGGCCCGCAAGAAGCTGCAGCGCGAAGGCCTGCTGCCGATGAAGCCGAAGCCGGTGTTCGGCGCCGGTCCCGGTGGTGATCGCGGCGGTCGCGGCGGCCCGGGCGCGGGTCCGCGCGGACCGCGCTGACCTCTCGGATATTGCAGGACTTCAGTTTCCGATGACGCGGGCCTCAGGCCCGCGTTATTGTTTGTGAGCGGTGCCTTACTGGAACGGGGCACTCCCGATGCGGCACCAAAGCGCGATGAGACCAGGACAAATTATCATCGCGCTTTGGTTTGTTGTTTGAGCATGATCTCTTCGGAGAACCGCTTCGCACTTTTCGCGAACGCGGCCCTTCGGATCCGGATCATGCTCTAGCGCGAGCGAACCGTAGATGGCCTCCCCTTTCCCCGAGCGCGACTTGGCGCGGCGACGCCGGATCTGGCGGCTGCCGTTCGCGCTGGCTTTGATGGGGATCGCGCTTGGCGGCTGCTCCTTCGATCTGGGATCGCTGACGCCGGAGAAGGACAAGCCGCAGGAGGCACCGAAGGAAGCCGCGCCCGCCGAGACCGCGGTGAGCGCCGCCAACGTCACCGAAGCTCAGGCTCACACTGCGAAGGCCCAATCCCTGGCGAAGTCAGGCGAGACCGCAGCCGCGCTCGAAGAGTTCGACCGCGCCGTCGGACTCGATCCCTACAATGCCCAGGCGCTCTATGGCCGTGCGCTGATCTATCAGAGCAAGAACCAGCACGACTTCGCGATCGCCGATTTCAGCGCTGCAAACGGGCTCACCCCCCAGAAGGTCGAGCCGCTGCTCGGCCGTGCCACCAGCTATCTCGCGCTCGGCAAGGCCAAGGAAGCTGCAGCCGATCTGGATGAAGCCTCCGAGGCCGATCCGCAGAACGCCCAGGTCTGGACCACCCGCGGCCAGGCCTATGAGCGCCTGGGCGACAAGGCCAAGGCAGCGGCGTCCTACACCAAGGCTGTCGCGCTTCGTCCACGCGACGACGCCGCACGCAGCGGCCTCGCCCGCGTCGGCGGCTGACGGTTCGGTCCAGCGCAGGCGCCGGCTTTAATCGGGGGTAGCGCTCCTCGGCAGAACCGAGTGGAACATCGACTTCATGCCCGACAGCACGTCGTCGGCGACATTGGTCTTTTTCGGGCGCGGCATTGAGGCGCCGGCATCGGCACGCAAATCGAGCGGCGGCGGGATCACCGGCACGGGAATGTCGGCCGGCGGCGTGATCCGATTCGGGTCGTCGTTGCCGACCGAGGCCGTGTAGGACGGCGACGAACCGCCATTGCCATAGGTCTCGAACGAGGGCGTGGACACCGTGATCGGCGGCGGCAGCGGACGAAGCGCTGACGGCTCCGTCGGGATGACGCGCGGGGCCTCGGGGATGCGGACGGCTTCGCGCACCGCGGGCTCGGGCGTCCGCTCGGCGGGCCTGGTCTCGGCAGCCTTGGCTTCAGCAGCCTTGGCTTCAGCGGCCTTGGCTTCAGCAGCTCTGGCTTCGGCAGCTTTGGCTTCGGCCGCCTTTTCGCCAGCCTTGCCCTCAGGCGACTTGCGAAGGCGCTCGATGGCGGCACGTGCGAGGTCGTTGGCGTCCGGGGTCGCAGCGGCCGGCGCTGAATTCGCTTCCGCCACCGGAGCGGTGGCTGCGGGGTTCGACTTGGCGGCCGCCTTCTCGCGGGCCGTCGGGCGGCCGTGCGAGGCGGTCTCGGCAGCAGGGAGGTCCGCAGCCTTGGTCTCGGACTTGTCGGCAGGCTTCTCGACCGCCGCCTTCTCGGTCAGGCTCTTCTCGGAGACGCCCTTGGCCTTGACGCCGGGCGCGGGATGATTGGCGGTGTCCGTCGGCTTGCCGTCGCTGCCGGCCTGGGAAGGGGCCACAACGGCCGCGGGGGTATCTGTCGCCGGCCTGGCGTTGATGTAGTGGTTAACGATGTACGCCCCGATGATCGTCGCGAGCACCGAGGGGAAAATATCCATCGAAATTTTAGCGAGGTATTTCAGCATTCCGGCCACTCCCCGCGCGATCTGATGCGGGAACTTTAGGGCATTGTAAGGGATCAACTGCGACGGATCGATGGCAAGTATTAAGGCCGGTTACGGCTTTAGCTCGATCTCAAGGAACACGATCTCGGTTGAGGTTTCGTTAAGTACGTCATGTTGGACGCCGGCCTTGCGGAAATAGGATTTTCCGGCTGCAAGCTGCGCCTTGGACCGCTCGCCATTGGGCGCCACGATGGTCATTTCGCCGGCGACCACGGGAACAATCACGTAGTCCATGCCATGGGTGTGATGCCCGGTGGCACTGCCCGGACTGAGCCGCCATTCGGTCACCCGGACCTGCTCGTTGTCGACCTGAACCTCGGATTTGGCGGCAAGCATCGAAAAACTCTCCTGGGACGCGATCCAGGCCCGAAGGGGCCACGGAAGCGCAAAGTGGGTTCAGGGCACGAAAACCATGAAAACGTAGACAGCAAATACCACCATATGGACCAGCCCGAACAGGACGTTTGTTCTGCCCGTGCCGAAGGTCAGCATGCTCAGGAAGAAGGTCAGGAGCAAAAGCACGCTGCCCTGGGCGTTGAGGCCGAGCTCGAGCTCCTTGTCGAGGGCGTAGGTGGCGACGCCGACGGCCGGGATGGTCAACCCGATGGTGGCAAGAGAGGAGCCGAGCGCGAGGTTGATGCTCTTCTGGAGGTCGTTCCTGCGGGCCGCCGTTACCGCCGCGACGCCTTCCGGCATCAGGATCAGGAGCGCAACCAGGAGGCCGGTAAAGGCCGGCGGCGCGCCGATCCGGACCGCGACGGCATCGACCACCAGCGAGAACTTCTTGGCCAGCAGCACGACCGCCAGCAGCGCAATCAGCAGCAGCACGACGCTGAGCGCGAGCATCCTGCCCGACAAATGCGCCTCGCCGCTCCCCCCGTCAGCCCGCTCGTGGACGAAGTAATCCTTGTGCAGGACCGTCTGGGTGTAGAGGAACACCCCGTACAGGGCGAGCGTGACCACGTCGACGAAGCCGAGCTGAACCGCCGAATAGACCGGACCGGGCGTCGTGGTGGTGTAGTTCGGCAGGACCAGCGTGATGGTCGCGAGCGCGAACAGGACGCTGAGATAGACGTTGGCGCCGGAGAGCTGAAAACCCTGCTCGCGATAGCGCAGGCCGCCGATGAAGATGCAGAGCCCGACGAGGCCGTTGCAGACGATCATGACCACGGCGAACACCGTGTCCCGCGCCAGTGCCGGCGCGGGCTTGTCGCCCAGCATGATCGTGGTGATCAGCGCCACCTCGATGATGGTCACCGAGAGCGTCAGCACCAGCGTGCCGTAGGGTTCGCCGACCCGTTCGGCGATCACCTCGGCATGATGAACCGCGGCGAACACCGTGCCGAACAGGATGACGAGCAGCACAATCGCGAAGACGAGCCCGCTCAGCGAGAGCGTGAACACATAGCCGGCCGCGCTGACGGCCGCGAACAACAGCACGGCCAGCGCCGGAAAGACCCAGGCCGACCGGGGCATCGGATTATGCGCGCTCATCCACCGGCTCCAATCATCCAGCCGAGCAGTAGCAAATCGGCCGGCAGTTTCAATGCCAGCGCAGGATCGGCGCGACCGGCAGCAACGTCAGCAGCATGAACAGCGGAATCAGCACGGCGCCCGCCCGCAAGAGATAGCCGAAGAAGCTCGGCATCTCGATGCCGTTCTCGCTGGCGATGCTGCTCACCATGAAGTTCGGCGCATTGCCGATATAGGTGAGCGCCCCCATGTAGACCGCTCCCATGGAAATCGAGGCGAGCGTGCCCGACATCTCGTGCATCAGCACTTGCGGATCGCCGCCGGCGAGCTGGAAGAACAACAGATAGGTCGGCGCATTGTCGAGGAACGCCGACATCAGCCCGGTGAACCAGAAATAGGCGACTTCGCGCGGCGCGCCATCCGGCCCCGACACGGCCGACAACAGCCA
>RXJC01000391.1 GCA_003963435.1 Bradyrhizobiaceae bacterium
AATCTTTCCGCAGTGGGCAGTCTGGATTGCTTCGTCGAAGGGCTCCTCGCAATGACGTGGATGGTGCGGGATTTTTCGCTAGGGCCTTTCGCGTTGCTCGCACTTGTCGCGTGGTTGTGCTACCGTAACAGCTCTCCTCAGCCGAGCACGATCATGAAGCAGCCATGCGTTTACATGTTCGCCAATCGTCGCAACGGCACGATCTACACGGGCGTCACCTCCAATCCACCGCGCCGTGCGTTCGAGCATCGTGAGGGCCTAGTGAAGGGCTTCTCATCCAAATACGGCTGCAAGCTTCTTGTCTGGTACGAGCTGCACGACACCATGATCGACGCCATCACGCGCGAGAAGCAGATCAAGGGCGGCAGCCGGGCCAACAAGCTGGCGCTGATCGAGAGCGTCAATCCGGACTGGAAGGATCTGTACGACACGCTGATCTAGCGGCGGGCGCTGTGGGGTCTGTGAGGCGAGCTGCCGCGGCATCCTCCGTCATTGCGAGCGCAGCGAAGCAATCCAGGAATCTTTCCGCAGTGGGCAGTCTGGATTGCTTCGTCGAAGGGCTCCTCGCAATGACGTGGATGGTGCGGGATTTTTCGCTAGGGCCTTTCGCGTTGCTCGCACTTGTCGCGTGGTTGTGCTACCGTAACAGCTCTCCTCAGCCGAGCACGATCATGAAGCAGCCATGCGTTTACATGTTCGCCAATCGTCGCAACGGCACGATCTACACGGGCGTCACCTCCAATCCACCGCGCCGTGCGTTCGAGCATCGTGAGGGCCTAGTGAAGGGCTTCTCATCCAAATACGGCTGCAAGCTTCTTGTCTGGTACGAGCTGCACGACACCATGATCGACGCCATCACGCGCGAGAAGCAGATCAAGGGCGGCAGCCGGGCCAACAAGCTGGCGCTGATCGAGAGCGTCAATCCGGACTGGAAGGATCTGTACGACACGCTGATCTAGCGGCGGGCGCTGTGGGGTCTGTGAGGCGAGCTGCCGCGGCATCCTCCGTCATTGCGAGCGCAGCGAAGCAATCCAGGAATCTTTCCGCGGGAGCAGTCCTGGATTGCCTCGTCGCAAGGGCTCCTCGCAATGACGGCGAGGGGTGGAGGCAATCGAAGGCGGCGGGGATGCGGGTGGCGCTCCGGCCCGCATCATCCCCCGTAACTCTGCACCAGGCTCCCCGCCACCAGCGACCAGCCGTCGACCAGCACGAAGAAGATCAGCTTGAACGGCAGCGAGATCGTCGCTGGCGGCAGCATCATCATGCCCATCGACATCAGCACCGAGGCGACGACGAGGTCGATGATCAGGAAGGGCAGGAACAGCAGGAAGCCGATCTCGAAGGCGCGCTTCAGCTCGGAGATCATGAAGGAGGGGACGAGGATGCGCAGCGCGAGGTCGTCGGGGGTGGCCGGCGGCGGTTCGCCCGAGAGGTCGAGGAACAGCTTGAGGTCCTTCTCGCGCACGTTCTTCTGCATGAAGCCGCGCAATGGCACGGAGGCACGCTGCAGCGCCTCTTCGACGCTGATCTGGTTGGCGACGAGCGGGCGGATGCCGTCGTCGTAGGATTTCTGCAGCACCGGCCCCATCACGAAGAAGGTGAGGAACATCGCGAGCGCGATGATCACCGAGTTCGGCGGCGCAGTCGCCGTGCCCATCGCGGTGCGGAGCAGCGACAGCACGACCACGATGCGCGTGAACGACGTCATCATGATCAGGATCGACGGCGCGATCGACAGCACCGTGAGCAGCGCGATGAGCTGGATCGCGCGCTCGGTGACGCCGCCACCGCCGGCGCCGCCGCCGAGGTTGATGCTGATGTCCTGGGCATGCGACGGCATCGCGAACGAAGCCGCGGCGATCAGGACAGAAAGGAAAAGAACTCTACGCGGGAGGGACGGCAGCCTCACGAAGACGGCTTCGGACGGCCGAGCAGCGAGGCCATCTCGTCTTCGAGATTTTCAAAGCTGGTCTTTTCCGCGGCCGGTTTTGCGGGCGGAGCCGGCGGCTCGTTGCGTGCGGCGCGGGACGGCGCGGCCGGCGGCTCCGGCGCAACCGGAGGCGCGACCGTTTCGCCGGCCGGGCGACGCAGCGCGGCCTCGAGCCGCTGCGCCATTTCGGCAAGATTCTGCTCGGCGCTGGAGGGGGCCGCGGCCGGTGCCGGCGGCGGCACGGGCGGGGCTTGCGGTACGGGTGGAGGCGGCGGCGGGGCCGCGGCGCGCTCGGCGCGCACCGGGGGCATCTTCATCGGCTCGTTCCCGCGCGGCGGGCGCGGCATCAGCGGCGGTTCGCTGCGCGGGGCGCGCGGCGGCAACGGCTCGGGCCGCGGCTCGCGCTCGGCACGGGGCGCGAGCGGCTCGGGCGGAAAGCCGCCCATCGGCGGTTCGTTGCGGCGCTCGGCCAGCGTGGGCGCCGGCCGGCGCAGCTCGTCGGCGAAGGACGGGCGCGCGGGCCGCGGCGGCGGCTCGGGCATCTGCGGCTCGGGATGGTCGAGCAGTTCGGGCCGCGGCGCTTCGTCGGCCCAGCCGGCATCGGGCATCGGGGCAAGGCGCGGCGGCTCGGCAGCGTTGGGACGTTGCGGTAGTTGATCGCGGCCATGCGCGGCGCGAACGATGTTGGGCTCGACGACGATGTCGGTGGGACCGCCGATCATCAGGAGATGCTCGACATTGTCACGCCGGACCAGCACCAGGCGGCGCCGGCCGTCGACCGCGGCGGCATCGATCACGGCAAGGCGAGGCATCCGGCCGCGCTGGGTGTTGGCGCCGAGCCGGTTGCTGGCGAATCGGCGAACCAGCCATGCAGCGACGCCGATCAACGCCAGGACGACGATGAACGCGACGATGAAGGTGATAGGGCTGCCTTGCATACTTGTCCCCGACAAATGGCGCTGTTCTCGTACCCATGGTCGGATCCACCGACCACCGCCTACGATGCCCCAAACTGCGATTTCTTAACGTCCCACGGCAAGTTTTGCCGTCCCCAACTCTTAATAACCTATGAATCGCTCGATCCAAAACGACTTCTTGGCCCGTGCATGCGCCGCCAAACGGTTGGGTTAATGCCACTTTGGGAGGCGTAGAATCACGGGGTCGCAAGATCGTGTCCCACCCCGGGACACGCGCCGGGGACGTCCTTAACCAGCTGTTAACCATACACGCGGCAAATTCTGCCTAGCTTCGGACCTCAGAGGTCCGCAAGAGGCGGAAGGAGCCGCGACGATGTCCATCAACGACCTCCCGGTGCTGTCGGCGCTTCGCACCAAGATGCAGTGGCACCAGGAACGCCAGCGCGTCCTGTCCGAGAACGTCTCCAATTCCGACACGCCCAAATTCCGGCCGCGCGACCTGGTCGAGCCGAAGCTCGACAAGACCGGCGCCGTCACCGGCTCGATGGGGCCCCTGGCGCTGACCCGTACCAGCGGATCGCACATGACGCCGTCGGGCGCGGCATCCGGGTTCGACCAGAACAGGAACGCGGGCTTCGAGACCCGCCCCGCGGGCAACGCCGTCAATCTCGAAGAGGAGATGATGAAGGCGGCCAGCAACCAGATGGACTACGCGGCGGCGACCTCGCTCTATGCGAAGAGTCTGCATCTGCTCAAGACCGCGATCGGCAAGGGTTAGTCGCATGATCGGCGAAACAGAACGGCTCATGGAGGCGCATTATGGCCAATGACAGCAGCGACTTTGCCCGCTCGATGGCGATCGCGACCTCCGGTCTGCGGGCGCAAGCCGGCCGCATGCGGGTGATCTCGGAAAACATCGCCAACGCGGATTCGACCGCGCAGACCCCCGGTGGCGATCCTTACCGCCGCAAGGTTCCGACCTTCTCCTCCGCGCTCGACCGCACGCTCGACGCCCAGGTCGTCACCCTCGGCAAGATCAAGCCCGACCAGTCAAACTTCCGCGTCAAATACGAGCCGAGCAATCCGGTCGCGGACGCCAACGGCAACGTCAAATATCCCAACGTGAATTCGGTGGTCGAGATGACCGACATGCGCGACGCGCAGCGGTCCTACGAGGCCAACCTCAACATCATCAGTGCGACGCGCCGGATGATCCAGCGCACGCTCGACATTCTCAAGAGCTGAACAGGACAATTGAGCCATGGCATCACCGTCAGTCGCCGCCAATGCTTATGCCAACCTCGCCCGCGTGCTGGACAACACCGGCGTCGGTGCCGGCAAGGGCAGCGAGGCCAGCGGGCAGTCCTTCGCTTCGCTCCTCAAGGACGCCGTCGGCAGCGTCATGGAGTCCGGACGCAAGTCCGACGCGCAGACGGTGGCGATGGCCGCCGGCAAGGCCAACGTGATGGACGTGGTGACGGCGGTCGCCGACACCGACGTCGCGGTGTCCACCCTGGTCTCGGTCCGCGACCGCGTCCGCGTCATCGCGGCCTATGAAGACATCATGAAGATGCCGATCTGATCTTGGCGCTGGCGCTCGTTCCGAGCGTCATTGCGAGCGAAGCGAAGCAATCCAGAATCTTTCCAGAAGCGGCAGTCTGGATTGCTTCGTCGCAAGGGCTCCTCGCAATGACGGGGAGGGGCCGGGTGTTCCTCGCCAGAGTGGTTGGGGATGACAGTTGAACAAGGAAATCTGCAAATGACCGGCCCCGAAACCCTCGACGTCGCGCGCGATGCGATCTGGACCATCGTGATCGTGTCCTCCCCCCTGATGGTGGTCGGCCTCGTGGTCGGCGTCATCGTGTCGCTGTTCCAGGCGCTGACGCAGATCCAGGAGCAGACGCTGATCTACGTGCCGAAGATCCTCGCCATCTTTGCCACGATGCTATTGGCGTTGCCGTTCATGGCCGACGCGCTTCACTCCCACATGCTGCGGATCTCGTCGCGAATCATCGGCGGCTGAGGCAAGATGCCGGCACCATGCGCATCGACGTCTCGCTGCTGCCGGCGCTCGCCGCTTCCTTCATGCTCGCCTTCGCCCGGGTCGGCGCGATGGTGATGCTGCTGCCTGGCCTCGGCGAGACCAACATTCCGACGCGGATCAAGCTGTCGATCGCGCTCTTGCTCACGCTGATCATCCTGCCGCTGCACCGCAATGCCTACCATGTCGACATGGGCTCGCTGGCCCCGCTGCTGGTCCTGATGCTGCATGAGATCGCGATCGGCATCGTGCTGGGCGCGACCGCGCGCGTCACGCTGTCGGCGCTGCAGGTCGCAGGTTCCGTGATCGCGCAGCAGATGGGGCTCGGTTTCGTCACCTCGGTCGACCCGACGCAGGGGCAGCAGGGCGTGCTGGTCGGCAACTTCCTGACCATGCTGGGCGTGACGCTGCTGTTCGCCACCGACAGCCATCATCTCGTGATCGCGGCGCTGAACGACAGCTACACGATCTTCTCGCCGGGCGAGACCGTGTCGAGCGGCGACGTCGCCGCGCTGGCAACGCGCGCCTTCGCCGCTGCGTTTCGCTTGGGGCTGCAGCTGTCGGGGCCGTTCCTGGTGTTCGGCCTCGTCTTCAACATCGGCCTCGGGGTGCTGGCGCGGCTGATGCCGCAGATGCAGGTCTATTTCGTCGGCGTGCCGCTGTCGATCTTCGCGGGCTTTTTGGTGCTCGCCGTGGTGCTCACGGCGATGATGGGCACCTATCTGGATTACTTCATCGGTGTCATGCACCAGTTGATGCCGTTGAAATAAGAGGCGTCGATGGCAGAAGACAAGGATCCAGAGAGTCAAACAGAAGACCCGACGCAAAAACGTCTGGACGATGCGCTCGAACGCGGCGACGTCGCCAAGAGCCAGGAGATCAACACCTGGTTCATGATGGCGGGCGGCACGCTCGTGGTCTCGACCTTCGCGGGCTCGGTGGGCAGCGGGCTGCTGGCGCCGATGCGGGGCCTGCTCGCCAATTCCTGGATGATCAAGACCGACGGCAAGGCCCTGATCGCGCTGATGCAGCAGATCGAATTTGCCGTTCTCGCGGCGATCGGCGTGCCCTTGTTGATGCTGATGCTGGCGGCGATCGCCGGCAACATGCTGCAGCACCGCCTGGTGTGGTCGGCCGAATCCCTCAAGCCCAAGTTCAGCAAGATCTCGCCCGGCGCCGGCTTCAAGCGCATCTTCGGCAAGCAGGCGGCTGCGAACTTCCTGAAAGGTCTCGGCAAGCTGATCGCGCTCGGCGCGGTCATGACCATGATCCTGTGGCCGGAGCGGCACCGCATGGAGGCGATGGTCAGGCTCGATCCGGCCGCCATGCTCGGTGCCAGCACCAGCATGACCGTTCATCTGCTCGGTGCGGTGGTCGCAGCGCTCGCGGTCGTCGCCATCGCCGACTATTTCTTCCAGTACCGCAGCTGGTTCCAGCGGCAGAAGATGTCGCTCCAGGAGATCAAGGAAGAGTTCAAGCAGTCCGAAGGCGATCCGCACATCAAGGGCAAGATCCGGCAATTGCGGCAGCAGCGCGCCAAGAAGCGCATGATGGCGGCGGTTCCCAAGGCCTCGGTGATCATCACCAACCCGACCCACTATTCGGTGGCGCTGTCCTACGAGCGCGGCATGTCGGCTCCGATCTGCGTCGCCAAGGGCGTCGACAACGTCGCCTTCAAGATCCGGGAGATCGCGCGCGAGCACGACATCCCGATCGTGGAGAACGTGCCGCTGGCCCGCGCGCTCTACGCCACCGTCGAGATCGACCAGGAAATCCCGACCGAGCACTATCATGCGGTCGCCGAGGTCATCGGCTACGTCATGCGGCTGAAGCAGGGATTCCGCGCCGGACGAGGCTAAAACACCCGAAAAGGTCCGGAAATGGCTGTAATCTGGGAATCAGCGTACCTTTCAACATTGCTGCCCTTGCGCCTGCGGGGCCTGATGAGGCAGGGAAGGCCCTGCGCGCGCGGCAGCGCGTTGATTCTCTGCCAACAGGCTGCGCCAGCTCGAGATGACTGCTGAGACCGACCACGACCTCACACGCGAGCCCGTTGCGGCGCACGAGCCGTCGCCGCGCTCGGGCAGCATTGCGCTGGTCCTGCTGGTGGCCGCCGGTCTGGTCGCCGTCGCCGTCGGGCTGATGACGCTCGGGCGCGCGCAGGCGCAGCCCTATATTCTCGGCATCCTCGCCGTGCTGGCGATGGTCGGCCTGTTCAACCTGTTCGCTTTCGCCGCCGGCATCATCCGCTTCGCCGACCGCAACCTCGACGATCCCATCATCGGCCGCATCTCCGACCACGCCTTCGACGGGCTCGCGGTCACCGATTCCCGCGGACACGTGGTCTATTCCAACGCGGCCTATCTGACGCTGACCGGGGCGAGCGGCCCACAGGACGTGCGCCCGGTGGAACGCGTCTTCATCGGCAACCCCGATGTCTCCGAAGCGGTGTTCCGTCTGCTCAAGGCCGCGCGCGAAGGCAAGCGTCAGCAGGAGGAGGTGCGCATCTCCGGCCTGGACGGCAGCCAGGGCCGCTGGCTGCGCATGCGCGTGCGTCCGCTCGGCACCGCCAAGCGCGAGGCGAAATACGCGGTGTGGTCGATCGCCGACATCACCCGCGACCGCGAACGCCAGGAGGACGTGTTCCAGGAGCTGCAGCACGCGATCGAATATCTCGACCACGCGCCCTGCGGCTTCTTCTCGGTCAATCCGGCCGGCGAGCTCGCTTATGTCAACGCCACGCTGGCGAACTGGCTCGACTACGACCTTGCCGAGATCGGCTCGGGCGGCCTCAGGCTGACCGACATCGTCTCCGGCGACGGCGCCTCGCTGCTGACCTCGATCGTGGCGGTGCCGGGCGAGGTCAAGACCGAGGTCTTCGACATCGACCTGCGCATGCGCACCGGCAAGACCATGCCGGTGCGGCTCTATCACAAGCTCGCCTTCGGCGCCGACGGCGCGCCGGGGCCGTCGCGCACGCTCGTCATCAGCCGCGCCCGCGACGAGCGCAGCGATCCCGATCGCGCCGCCGAAGTGCGCTTCATGCGCTTCTTCGACCACACGCCGATGGCGATCGCGACCGTCGACCGCGCCGGCAACGTCGTGCGCGCCAATGCGCGCTACGCCAAGCTCGGCCAGGCGCTCGGGCTCGACAGCGCCTCCAAGTCGATCTTCCGCGCGGTCAATTCGCGCGACAGGCATCTTTTGATCGCCGCCATCAACCAAGCCGCCGACGGCCAGGCCGACATCGCGCCGGTCGAGGTGGCGCTGGAAGGGCCCAGGGAGCGCTGGGGCCAGTTCTTCGTCACGCCGGTCGATGCAGCCGAGAACGAGGCGGAAGCCGCCATCGTGCACATGCTCGAAACCACCGAGCGGCGCGCGCTGGAGAACCAGATCAACCAGTCGCAGAAAATGGAGACGGTCGGCCAGCTCGCCGGCGGCATCGCCCACGACTTCAACAACGTGCTCTCCGCCATCATGATGGCGAACGACTTCCTGCTGAACGCGCACAAGCCGACCGACCCGTCGTTCCAGGACATCATGCAGATCAAGCAGAACGCGACGCGCGCCGCCACGTTGGTGCGGCAGCTGCTGGCGTTCTCGCGGCGGCAGACGCTGCGGCCGCAGGTGCTCGATCTCGGCGATGCGCTGTCCGACCTTGCCATGCTGCTGCGCCGCCTGATCGGCGAAAAGGTCAAGCACGAGACCATCCACGGCCGCGATCTCTGGCCGGTGAAGGTCGACGTCTCGCAGTTCGAGCAGGTCATCGTCAATCTCGCGGTCAATGCGCGCGATGCCATGCCCGACGGCGGCAAGTTGATCATCCGCACCGCCAACGTCACTGCCGAAGAAGCCGCCAAGCTCGCCTACAAGGGCATGCCGGCGGCGGACTATGTGCGGATCGAGGTGTCCGACACCGGCACCGGCATTCCCGCCGACATCCGCGACAAGATCTTCGAGCCGTTCTTCTCGACCAAGGAGGTCGGCAAGGGCACGGGTCTCGGTCTCTCCACGGTCTACGGCATCGTCAAGCAGACAGGCGGCTTCATCTACGTCGATTCCGAGCCGGGGAAGGGCACTTCGTTCCAGATATTCCTGCCGCGCCATATCGCCGAGCCGGAGGTGCAGGCCGAGCAGCCGGCGGTGGCCGGCGCGACCAACGGTGCCGCCAAGGAGGCCGCGCCCGCGGCGGTCGAGGCCAAGCCGCGTACCGATCTCACCGGGCAGGGCACCATTCTTCTGGTCGAGGACGAAGAGGGCCTGCGCGCGCTGAACGCCCGCGGCCTGCGCTCGCGCGGCTATACCGTGGTCGAGGCCGAGAACGGCGTCGAGGCCATGGAGATGCTTGAGGAGCAGAGCGGGGCGATCGACCTCGTCGTGTCCGACGTCGTCATGCCCGAGATGGACGGCCCGACGCTGCTCAAGGCGATGCGGGAGAAGAACCCCGACATCAAGTTCATCTTCGTCTCCGGCTACGCCGAGGACGCCTTCGAGAAGAGCCTGCCCGAGGGGCAACAATTCGACTTCCTGCCGAAGCCATTCACGCTCAGCCAGCTCGTGGCGGCGGTGAAGGAGACGATGACGAAGCAGGGGTGAAGGGGGCGAGAGGCGGCGTGCCGTCTTCCATTCTTCGTGATTGCGCCAACTGCCTCTCCGCCGTCATTGCGAGGAGCTCTTGCGACGAAGCAATCCAGACTGCCTCTGCTGCGGAGGGATTTCTGGATTGCTTCGCTTCGCTCGCAATGACGGCGGTTAGAGCTGTGCCCCAATGACGGAGACCGGAAATCTCTTCTCAAAACCGCCGGTAACCTGCGACCATTGTTCCCTGCGTTCCCCGCCAAACCCCCGCCAAATATGGGCTTTTGCCACATCCCCGCGACTGAGGGCCGCAGTCGCAGGTTCCGAAAGCCGCTTCACTTTTCGGGAAGTCTGCCCATCTTAGGGGCACGTCCCCATGCCGGGGATTTGGGAAACGCACATGAATTTCTCGCTACGCTCCCGCAGTTTCTTCAAGACGCTCGCCGTCGTGCTGGCGCTTGCGCTGCCGGCTGCGCTCGCCATCTCGTCCGCTGACGCGCGCGTCGGCGGCGGCATGTCGTCGGGCTCGCGCGGCTCGCGCACCTATTCGGCCCCGCCGTCGACCACGACCGCGCCGGGCTCGGCCTCGCAGTTCAACCGCACCTACACCCAGCCGGGCGCGGGCATGAACTCGGCTGCCTCCGCACCCGCGCGCGGCGGCCTGTTCGGCCGTGCCGGTGGCTTCATGGGCGGCCTCGCGGCCGGCTTCCTCGGCGCCGGCCTGCTCGGCATGCTGTTCGGCGGCGGCCTGTTCGGCGGCCTCGGCGGCCTGTCCTCGATCCTCGGCCTGATCATCCAGATCGTGCTCGTGGTGTTCGTGGTGCGGCTGGCGATGTCCTGGTGGCAGCGCCGTCACTCGCCGCAGGCGGCCTATGCCAATGCCGACGCAGGTTCCGGACCGCAGCCGAACCAGCGCAGCGCTCTCGGTGGCGGCCTTGGCGGCGGTCTCGGTAGTGGACTTGGCGGCTTCGGCTTCGGCGCCAATGCCAACAACGCGCCGCTCGAGATCAAGCCGGACGATTACGAAGCGTTCGAGCGCCTGCTCGGCGAGATCCAGGCCGCCTGGTCGAACGAGGACGTGGCCAAGCTGCACACGCTCGCGACCCCGGAGATGGTCTCCTATTTCGAGCAGGACCTCGCCCAGAACCGCGCGCGCAACGTCGTCAACAAGGTGACCAACGTCAAGCTGCTGCAGGGCGACCTCGCGGAAGCCTGGCGCGAAGGGGAGACCGACTACGCCACGGTGGCGCTGCGCTTCGCGCTCACCGACAAGACGCTCGACCGCAACAGCGGCACACTGGTGGCCGGCAGCGAGCAGCCGGGCGAGGCGACCGAGGTCTGGACCTTCGCCCGTCGCCCGAACGGCGGCTGGGAGTTGTCGGCGATCCAGCAGACCAACTGATCGCAAAACGATTGACGAGAAGGGCGTCGTGCTTGCCGCACGGCGCCCTTTTTCTTTGGGGCGTCGCTCCATCCACGCGTCAATGACGTGTGAGGCGCTGCTCCGCCCCACGACGACGGAACTCGCGTCGCGTGCTAGGCTCGTCCTGCGCGCGTCTCAGAGGACTGTCCCCATGAAATACGAGCTCTACTACTGGCCCGAGATCCAGGGCCGCGGCGAATATGTGCGGTTGGCGCTGGAGGAAGCGAGGGCGGCTTACGTCGATGTCGCGCGCGGGCCGCGCGGGACGGCGGCGATGATGAAGATGATGGAGGCGCGGAAGGGCACGCCGCCCTTTGCCCCGCCGTTCCTGAAAGCGGGCAAGCTCGTCATCGGCCAGACCGCCAACATCCTGCTCTACCTCGGCAGCCGGCATGGGCTTGCACCGAAGACGGAGGCCGGAAAACTCTGGGTGCACCAGCTTCAGCTCACCATCACCGACTTCGTGGTCGAGATTCACGACACCCATCATCCGCTCGGGCCCTCGCTGTATTACGAGGACCAGAAGCCTCCGGCGAAGAGGCGCACGGCCGATTTCTGGGACCAACGCGTGCCGAAATATCTCGGCTATTTCGAGCAGCTCCTCAACGAGAACGGCGGCGCCTATGTCATCGGCCGCAGGCTCACCTATGTCGACCTCTCGCTGTTCCAGATCGTCGCGGGCCTGCGCTATGCCTTTCCCAAGCGCATGAAGACGTTCGAGACGGATATCCCTGGCCTCGTCAGTCTGCACGATCGGGTGGCGGCGCGGCCGAACATCAAGGCCTATCTCGCAAGCCCGCGCCGCATTCCCTTCAACGAGCAGGGCATCTTCCGCCGCTATCGCGAGCTGGATAATTAGCCGGTCCGGAGGGAGGCTGGCGGCAGCCCCCGTTCCGGACCGGCCGCTTCGGGCGCGATCAGTCGCCCGAGCGCGTCGTGGCCGGAGAGCGTTCGCAAACGCTCCGGCGCAGACCGATTGTCTGAATCGTCGGCGACGGGAGAGAGATCGGGCTCGTCGGGGCAGGGTGGCTTGCAGAACATCGTCGTCTCCCGTCGCAAAGGTGCGGGTTGCCTTAGCGAGGTTCGCTTGCTGCGACGTCAGTCGATTGGAGGAGGGAACGCGATTTTTCGGTCATGGCTCGGAGAGCGATCCGCTCCGCACGGAGATCGAGCAGACTTCAGACCTTGATCGGCGGGGTAAAGGCCGCCACCAGCCGGACCAGATCCGCCTGCCGCTTGGTTCCGGTCTTGATGAAGATCCGGGCGAGATGGGTCTTGATGGTGCTTTCGGCGACGCCCATGCTTCTCGCCACGTCGGGAACCCCGCCGATCTCGACAATGGACAGGAACACCCGCAGCTCAGTCGGCGTCAGCTTGAACAGCTTGCGGATGAGGTCGGGCGCGACGATCGTATCGAGCGCGGCCTTGCTGACGAACAGGACGGCGCAGGCGTCGTAGCTTGCCCCGAATCGCTGCCGGCGCCCTGCCGTCAGCGGCAAGAGATGCCCGACATAATGCGAGCCGTCACGCGCCGCCAGATGCAGCGAGATGCTCGCGCTCGTCGTTGCCCGGTCGCCGAGAACGGTGCCCGCCAGCGCCTGCCGCAGCACACGATCGGCATTCGGATCGGACGTCACGAGCCGGCCGTGGACCGAACGGAGCACGTCGGCTTCGTCCAGGATCTCGCGCGCGCTCGCATTGAAATGCGTGATGTGGCCTTCGGCATCGAGCAGCAGGACGGCGGTTCGCAGCGCGTCGAGCGTGCGGACCGACATCGTCTCCAGCTCGTTCTGCTGCTGCAGCTTCTGTCTGACCAGCATGGCGCGTTGCAAATGCGGCGTGAGGTGGGAGATCACCCCGTACATCCTGCGATCGACGGGACCGCCGGCCTTCATGATCGAGAGGCGGGATATTCCTGTCGAGGATTTGTCGAGCAGGACGTTGGCGGCGTCCTCGAGACCCTGCGGCCGCGTCCATTCATTGTAGAACATGCTGCTGTGGAATTCGTCGGCGTCGATCCAGTCCCTGATGGTCTGGATCTGGCCGACCGGCGCATGCAGCACGCCGCGCGACGGATCGAATGGCTCGTAGGCTTCGATGTAGGACTGAATGAAGGCGGGGTCGACGCCGACGGCATGTGAGATCACGGGCTCGCCGGCCGCCCCGATCCGCACCAAGCCGCCGCTCTGGCCGCCCGCCAGCGCGACGACATTGCCGAGCGTCGCGGGCCACAGGGAATCGTCGAGCGCTGCGTCGTAGACGTCCGCAACCAGCGACAGCAGCTTTTCATTTAGTTCCATTGGCTTGTCCCGCAGACGCATGGATGGGCTCGTTCGCCCCTCACAGATGACACGCCGGATGCGGAAATTTGATGAGCCGGATCACACTTCAAGCCGCGCCCCGATCCGGAGGTGGCAAGCCTAAGAGGCATCGTGTGCGAAGGGACATTGTTGCGCATCCGGCAGAGTTACGACCGGACGCGCGAAAAGCCCGATCGACCGGATCGGGCGCTTCAGCCTTGAGAAACCTGATCAGGCGAGCTGATCGATCCGCGTGCCCTGACCCGGCGGCAGCGGCGCGGGCGGCGGCGGCTTGTAGGTCGGGTCGGCGTCCTGGGTCTTGGTCTGGTCGTCCTGCTGCTTGGTCGTGTCGTAGCTCGGAACCACGATCGCGATCGGCGGCGGTGCTACGGTGGAAACCTTCATCCGCAAATCCTCACATATGGAAACAATTGAGCCTGCGCCGCAAGGCGCGAAAATTCCTTCAAGCCAATCGTTAAAATGCGAGGGATTTGGTGCGGTGGGATGGACTGTTCGTGTCTCATCCACGCGACGCCAAAAGGGCCTGCAAATCTCTCCCCGTCATTGCGAGGAGCGCTTGCGACGAAGCAATCCAGACTGTCTCCGCGGAGAGATTCTGGATTGCTTCGCTGCGCTCGCAATGACGGAGTGTGCGGCGGGCGGCGGCGCGCCATACGGGCACCGCGTCCGCAGTACGTGCGGGTGAGAGTCCCCCGCCTTACTCGTCCTTGCCGCGCGTGATCGCAATGGATGCCTCCGTCTTGCTGCGCGTGCATTCCATATTCAGCCGCCGGTAGCGCATGTTGATCTTGTCGCCGCGCAAGAGGCCCATCCGCTTCAGGCAGCGTGTCGCGCCCGTCGTGGTGTCGTCCTTGGTCACGGTGAAGACGATCGCCGCCATCGAGCCCACCAGCGCATAGAACTCCGGCCTGGGCTTGCGATCGCCCTTGGCATAAAGCTCGATCGAATATTTGTCGCCGCGGCAGGCGACCGACAGCTCCTTGGCCGCCGGATGCGAGAGGTAGACGACGTTGGCGGCCCGGAAATTGACCTTCATACGGTCGATCTGGTTCGCCAGCTCCTTGGCGCTGTCGTCACAACGATCGGCGCGCGCGGGCGAGGCGAGGGCCACAAGGCCGGTGATGGCGGCGGCGAGGAGGATCGCGCCGCGGATGTTCAAGTTCAATGTCATGATGAAAAGCCCCTTAGGGCGCGCATTCAAGCGTCGGCGGATGCGAAGTGCAAGGGTTGCGGAGGCGTTTCCACTAGCTGGACCAATACCTTCCCGAGCCCCGGGCCGCCTCTTCTATGCGCACCGCTCTCTTTCTTTTCCGTCCAAAATGGGCTTAGAACGCTTCTATGCTGAGAGGCCCGCCAGGGCCCCCAAACCCTGAGATTCGCCCCATGAACGCTCCGACCGCCTTCCCCGACCAGTCCAAGCCCGTTCCGCCCTACAAGCACACCCCGCTATTCCCGCTGGGCAAGGACGAGACGCCCTACAAGAAGATCTCGTCCGAGGGTGTCAGGGTCGAGAAGGTGCTGGGCAAGGACATGCTGGTGGTGTCGCGCGAGGCGCTGCGGGCGCTGTCGGAGGCGGCTTTCGGCGACATCAACCATTACCTGCGGCCCGGCCATCTGAAGCAGCTCCGCGCCATCCTGGAGGACGGCGAGGCCAGCCCCAACGACAAGTTCGTCGCGCTGGACTTCTTGAAGAACGCCAACATCGCGGCCGGCGGCGTGCTGCCGATGTGCCAGGACACCGGCACCGCGATCATCATGGGCAAGAAGGGCTGCAACGTCATCACCGACGGCGACGACGAAGCGGCGCTCTCGGAAGGCGCGCGCGACGCTTATCTGCGCCGCAATCTGCGCTACTCGCAGGTCGCGCCGCTCTCGATGTACGAAGAGAAGAACACCGCCAACAACATGCCGGCGCAGTGCGAGATCTACGCCGAGGGCGATGACGCCTACAAGTTCATGTTCATGGCGAAGGGGGGTGGCTCCGCCAACAAGAGCTTTCTGTTCCAGGCGACGCCGTCTGTCCTGACCAAGGACCGGCTGCTGGCGTTCCTGAAGGAGAAGATCCTGACGCTGGGCACCGCGGCGTGCCCGCCTTATCACCTCGCCATCGTGATCGGCGGCACCTCGGCCGAGCTGTGCATGAAGACAGTGAAGCTCGCCTCCGCGCGCTATCTCGATGCGCTGCCGACCCACGGCTCGCCCGACGGCAACGCCTTCCGCGACGTCGAGATGGAGAAGGAAATCCACAAGATGACGCAAAGCCTCGGCGTCGGCGCGCAGTTCGGCGGCAAATATTTCTGCCACGACGTGCGCGTGATCCGCATGCCGCGTCACGGCGCATCGCTCCCGATCGGGCTGGGCGTGTCCTGCTCGGCCGACCGCCAGGTGCTCGGCAAGATCACCAAGGACG
>RXJC01000012.1:0-9254 GCA_003963435.1 Bradyrhizobiaceae bacterium
GCGGCAATTTCACCGGGCTCGACTGGCCGTAGCCGGCACGCGAGTAAAGGAAGATGCCGGCGCCGGTGGCCCGTTGCAGCTTCTCGGGAAAATCGCCCCAGAGCCCGACCGAGCCGAGGCCTTCATGCAGCATGACGATGGTAGCCGCATCGGCCGATGCGGGCGCTAGCCATTTGTATTCGAGGCTGGCGCCATCGATGCTGAGGAAGCCGGTCGGGGTGAGGTTGGTCATGATTGCACTCTTCTCTCTCCGTCGTCATGCCCGGGCTTGCCCCGGCGCATGACGGCTGTGACTAATGCGCCCCTTCCCGCAGCTTGAACCGCTGGATCTTTCCCGTCGCCGTTTTCGGCAGCGAGTCCACCACGTCGATCCAGCGCGGATATTTCCACGGGCCGATCGTCTGCTTGACGTGCTCCTTGAGCACCTCCTGCAGGTCCGTCGTCGTCGCGCCGGGACGCAGTACGACGAAGGCCTTTGGCTTCAGCAATCCTTCCGGATCGGCTTCCGGCACCACGGCGGCTTCCAGCACGGCGGGATGCGTGATCAGCGCGCTCTCGACCTCGAACGGCGAGACCCAGATGCCGGAGACCTTGAACATGTCGTCGGCGCGGCCGCAGAAGGTGTAGCGGCCCTCGGCGTCGCGGACATATTTGTCGCCGGTGCGGGTCCACGGGCCTTCAAAGGTGCGACGGCTCTTGTGGCGCTGATTCCAATAGCCTTCGCCGGCCGAGGGCGCATCGACCAGGAGCTCGCCGACTTCACCATCGGCGACGTCCTGCCCGGCTTCGTTGACGAGCCGCACCGCATAGCCCGGCACCGGCTTGCCGGAAGAGCCGTATTTGATTTCACCGGGCGCGTTCGAGAGGAAGATGTGCAACAGCTCGGTCGAGCCGACGCCATCGAGGATGTCGACGCCGAAGCGCGCCTTCCAGCTGTTGCCAACAGATTCCGGCAGCGCTTCGCCAGCGGAGGTGCAGATGCGCAAAGCCTTGCCGCCGCGCTCGCTCTTCATGGTCTCGTCGTTGAGCATCGCCGCGAACAGCGTCGGCACGCCGTAGAAGATCGAGGGGTTGTAGCGGTTCATCAGGTCGAACATGCGCGCCGGCGTCGGACGCTCGCTGTTCAGGATCACGCTGGCGCCGACCGACATCGGGAAGGTCAGCGCGTTGCCGAGGCCATAGGCGAAGAACAGCTTTGCCGCGGACAGGCACACATCGCTCTCGCGGATACCGAGCACCTGTTTGGCGTAGGTGTCGGCGGTCGCCTGCAAGTTCGAATGGATGTGGCGCACACCCTTGGGCATGCCGGTCGAGCCGGACGAATAGAGCCAGAACGCCGGCTCGTCCGGATGCGTCGCGGCGGTGGTGAACTGGTCGCTCTCGCCGGCGAGTTCTTCCGCGAGCTGCTTGTGGCCGTTCTGCTTCTCGCCGGAGACGACGACATGCTCGAGATCCGGCATGCGGCCGACCACGTCCTTGATGACGGGATAGAGCGCCTCGGAGACGAACAGCACGCGCGCGCGGCAATCGGCGAGGATGTAGGCGTACTGGTCCGCGGTCAGCAGCGTGTTGAGCGGCACCGGCACGATGCCGGCCCGGATCGCGCCCAGGAACACGACCGGGAAGTCGACCGTGTCCAGCATGATCATCGCCACCCGCTCCTCGCGGCGGACGCCGAGCCGGCGCAGCATGTTGGCGGCGCGCCGGGTCTGCTGCTGCAGCTCGCCATAGGTGAGCCGCGAGACGGTGTCGTCGAAAGCCAGCTTGTTGCCCCGGCCCTCCTCGACGTTACGGTCGAGCAGCCAGGTCACCGCGTTGTAGGATCCCTCGCTCACGGTCTTCTCCCCCGAATTTAGAATTATAATTCATAGAAAGACACTGCGGCGGCTTGCTGTCAATGCTAGCAGGCATTATGTTTCATTAAAATGCGCCGCAGGACATCTGTAAAGAAGGCTCATGACCGACAGTCCCGACGCCGAATCCCGCTTCCTCGAACAACTCGGCCAACGCGTGCGCACCATGCGCGCGTTGCGCGGCATGTCGCGCAAGGTGCTCGCCAAGGTATCGGGAATCTCGGAGCGCTACATTGCGCAGCTCGAGAGCGGCAAGGGCAACGTCTCCATCGTGCTGCTGCGTCGCGTCTCCGACGCGATGGGCGCACATCTCGAGGATCTCTTGCCCTCGACTGAGCCGGCGCCCGACTGGCAGATGTTTCGCGATCTCCTGCGCAAGGCGACGCCCGCGCAGATCGCGCAGGCCAAGGACCTGCTCGCAGGCGGCAGCGCCACCGCGCCGCGGCGCGCGCCGTTCTGCGGCATCGCGCTGATCGGCCTGCGCGGCGCCGGCAAGTCGACGCTGGGGCGGATGCTGGCGAAGAAGATCGGCTGGAGCTTTGTCGAGCTCAACAAGGAGGTCGAGCAGCAGAACGGCCTCTCGGTCGCCGAGATCATCGCGCTGTACGGCCAGGAAGGTTTTCGCCGCATGGAGCAGGCGGCGCTGCAGCAGCTGCTCGCGCGCAACGAATTGATGGTGCTGGCGACCGGCGGCGGCATCGTCTCCGAGCCCTTGACCTTCGACCAGATCCTGACCTCGTTCTACACGATCTGGCTGAAGGCAGAACCGGAAGAGCACATGGCCCGCGTGCGCCGCCAGGGCGATCTGCGTCCGATGGCCGACGACCGCTCCGCGATGGCGGAGCTGCGCAATATTTTGCTCAGCCGCGAGCCGCTGTATTCGCGCGCGGCCGCGGTGGTGGACACGGCGGGACTTTCCGTCGATGCCGCCGCCGCAAGGCTGATCGATGCGGTTCGGCCGGTGCTGCAGAACGAGGCCCGCAGCTTCGGGCTGCGGAGTGTGGCGCTGTAGAATGACCTCCACCGATACCACCACCTCCATGTTCGAGCGGATCGGCGGCAGCGCGACGATCAACGCTCTCGTTGACCGCTTCTACGACCGCATGGACACGCTGCCGGAGGCGAAGGTGATCCGCGCCATGCATGCGGACGACCTCGGCCTGATCCGGGACGTCTTGAAGCGCTATCTCACCGAATGGACCGGCGGCCCGCGCCTTTATACGCCAGAGAAGGGGCACCCGCGGCTGCGCCAGCGCCATTTCGGCTTTGCCATCGGCGATGCCGAGCGTGACGCGTGGATGCTCTGCATGCGCGGCGCGATGGAAGAGACGATCACCGACGCGGCCGCGCGACAGGATCTCGACAAGGCGCTGTCGGGCCTCGCCGACTGGATGCGCAACCGGCAGTGAGAAGGCGGCAGCGCCTCGACGCAAATTGCCGGCGCGCGATGCTTTCGCGCAAATCCCGCCATGCATTGCGCCATTTGAGTTCCGTGGCGATCGCCTGCTAAGCTCCAGACATGACCGATAGCCTTCCCGACACCATCCGCCGCCTCTACACCGATCCCGGCGAATACATCGACAGCGATCATCCTGCAGTGCAGCAGTTCGCCAACGACGCCGTGCGCGCGGAGGCGAGCGCGCGCGAGAAGGCGAGCGTGCTCTACAAGGCGGTGCGCGACGGCATCCGCTATAACCCTTATGTCAGCATGCGCGTCGCCGAGACCTTTCGCGCCTCCAGCGTGCTCGCCGCCGGACAGGGCTATTGCGTCGGCAAGGCCGCGCTCTACGCCGCCGCCTGCCGCGTCCACGGCATTCCCGCCCGGGTCGGCTTCGCCGACGTGAAGAACCACCTCACCACCGAGAAGCTGCGCGCCAGCATGGGCACCGACATCTTCACCTGGCACGGCTTTACCGAGGTGCATGTCGACGGCGCCTGGCGCAAGGCGACGCCGACCTTCAACGACACGCTCTGCGCCAAGGTCGGCGTCGCCCCGCTCGATTTCGACGGCCACACCGACGCGCTGCTGCATCCCTTCGACGGCGAGGGCCGCGCCTACATGCAATACGTCAACGACCGCGGCACCTATCACGACGTGCCGGCGAAATTTTTGATGCGCGAGATGGCGCGCGACTACGCCAACATGCAGGGCGAGGATCTATCGGGCCGCGACATGGAGCGCGAGGCGGGGGAGCGGGGTTGACGAAAGCAGCATGTCCCCTGCAACTTTTTCTTGATTGACAGTCGCTGTCGCGCCAATATTCAACCGTTACGAGCAATACGCTGACTCAGATTTCGTGGTGTACGTGCCCGATGTGAGGGGCCGATCATGCGTGCGAGACGTCACGTCACTGCGGCGGCACTCCTGATGCTCGCTCCGGGATGCTCGATCCATCCGGTGCCGGAAGACGTCACGCACGTTACCACCTATCATATCGTCAGGCAGATCCGCTGCGAAACGCGGCAGGCACTCATCGACTTCGTGAAGCGGCAGCTCGGTCGCCAAGCCACCGGTCCGGAGCACGATGCGATCGCCAACAAGCTGCTGCTGCGTTACGAGCGCGAGCCGGAGTCGATCAAGAATTTCCAGCCGGGCGAGTTCGCAGGGCCCGACTATGCGCCCTACCGGCGCTTCTACAACATCATCCTGTCCGCGGCGATCGCCTACAATTTCGATCTGACCATGACCGAGGACAACAACCTCACCACCGGCATTGACCTGGTCGGCCCCTGGAAATCGAAATTGACACTCGGTATTACCGGCGACGCCAACCGGCAGCGCAGCAACCAGCGCACATTCACGGTCACCGATACATTCCAGGAATTGCTCGCGTACGGCAATCCGCAGGCCCCCGATACGGGCGAGTACTACTGCGACAACCAGCTGGTCGCACCCAACCATCTTTATCCCATTGCCGGAGAAATTGGCGTCGCCAAGACAGTACGGACCTTCTTCGAGCTGACGATGCTCGCGAACCTGGCGGCGGACAAGGCGAAGCCGGGGCAGGAAGGCGCCCCCACGATGGTCGACAATCTGAAGTTCACGACAATGATCGATCTGTCCGGCACGCCCAAGGTGGTCTTTGCGCCGATCGGCTCCGGCTTCCAGCTCGCCGACGTGTCGCTGACCGGGCTGGTGAAGCGTACCGATGTTCATCAGGTGATGGTTGGGCTCGCACTCGAGCCGAAAGGAATGACCGACCTTGGCCTGCTGCGCAATCAATTGTTCGCGGGGACAAGCGGCACGGGACGAGCCGCCGCCCAGGGCATGACAAGTTCGCTCTATGTCGGAAATCGCATCATTGGCGCCGGTGGCGGCGCCGCCAAGCTCGCGACCGCCGCCATCGACAAGGTCAAGACAGGCGAAGTCAAGTTGATCCCTTCACCGTAGCGCGAGGAGGAGTGCATGGCAAAGAAGGCGAAAGCGAAGGCCTCGAAGGCGACGAAGTCCGCTGGCGCGAGCCGCAACAGGCAGGCCGCCAGGAAGACGTCGAAGAAATCGGCAAAAAAGACAGCGAAGAAGATGAAGAAGGCTGCGAAGAAGACGACGCGCAAGGCGCCAAAGCGCCCCATCGTGGGCTGGGAGCTGGCGAAGCGATCGGCCAAGGGGCAGGCGCGGGCAAAGCGGCCAATCGTGGGATTCGAACTGGGAAGCGAGTCTACCGGAGACGCGCACGCAGCACCTGGCCTCGCCAAAACAAAACGACGCGCCATCGACAGGTTTGAACTGGAGGCGGCTCCGGCCTCGGAATCGCGGATGGCGAAACGCCCGATTGTCGGGTGGGAGCTCGGCGTCCAGGACGAAGACGATCGGCCCGCAAGTTCTGTCTAGCGCCGCGGAGGCCACGCCGCTTGGCACGGTCTCGTCGTCAAAGCAATTGCGAACGCACATCCTCCGCGCCCTCGCGCAGCAGCGGCAGGAAACGATCGATCAATTCCTGCGCCGGCACGCGGTCGACATGGGCGCCCATGTTGATGGCGGCGACGATGACGCCGTCGTAGCGGCGGACGGGGACCGAGATCGAGCGGAAGTGCGGCTCGGCCTCGCGGTCGACCAGCGAATAGTTTTGCGCGCGGTCTGAGGCGATGCGCGCGAACAGCGCCTTCGGATCGGTCACCGTCTGCGGCGTCAGCGCCTCGCGCTTCATCGCCTTCAGCCGAGCGGCGAGCTCGGCGTCGTCGAGCTGGCCGAGCATGGCACGGCCGACCGAGGTGCAGAACGCCGGCAGGCGGTAGCCGATCTCTAGTCCGCCGGAGAACATTCGCGCCGGGCTGCTGCGTGCGACGAACACGACCTCGTCACCGTCGAGCACGGCGAGCGAGGAGATTTCGTTGGCCGCGGTCGCGACGCGATCGAGCACCGGCTGCAGCACGGCGACGAGCTGGTTGGAGCGCAGGTATGACGCGGCAAGCGTCAGCACGTGCGGCGTCAGCGAGAACAGCTTGCCGTCGCCGGCGACATAACCGCCGCGCTGCAGCGTGAACAGCATGCGCCTTGCGGTGGCGCGCGGCAGATCGGCGGCGCGGGCGAGATCGCTCAGCGTCATGGGGCCGGCCGTGGCGCCGAAACATTGCAGGAGGCGCAGGCCGCGATCGAGCGCTTCGACGAAATCCGTCGCACGCTCCTCGCCCTCGATCTTCTTCAATTTCGGCATGGCGACGGGATAGTCCTGCAAAATATTGCTTGCTGCCTTTCCAAGGCATGTCATAATTCGCCCATTCGTTCAATAGGCGAACAAGCGCCACTCCACACAAGGATGCGACTGCCATGATGAGCCAGGAGCAGAACGACCTGATCACCCGCACCGGGCCGAAAGATCCCTGTGGCAAGCTGATGCGGAGTTATTGGCAGCCGGCGGCGCTGGTGGACGAGCTGGAGGGCGCGCGGCCGATCCGTCCCGTCAAGTTGCTCGGCGAGAATTTGGTGCTGTTCCGCGACGAGACCGGACGCTACGGCCTGATGGACCGCCATTGCGCCCATCGCGGCGCCGACCTCGCCTTCGGCCGGCTCGAGCATGGCGGCCTGCGCTGCGCCTTCCACGGCTGGCTGTTCGACGCCACCGGCCAATGCATCGAGACGCCGGCCGAGCCGAAGGATTCAAAACTCTGCCAGAACATCCGGCAACGCTCCTATCCCGTGGTGGAGAAGAGCGGCATCCTCTGGGCTTATCTCGGCGAAGGCACCCCGCCGGCATTCCCGGAGATCGACTGCTTCGTCGCACCTGATACCCACACCTTTGCCTTCAAGGGCCACATGGCTTGCAACTGGCTGCAGGCGCTCGAAGTCGGCATCGATCCCGCGCACGCCTCCTATCTGCATCGCTTCTTCGAGGACGAGGACACCTCCACGGCCTACGGCAAGCAATTCCGCGGCGCTTCCGCCGGCTCCGACTTGCCGATGACGAAAATCCTGCGCGAATACGACCGCCCGATCATCAATGTCGAGCACACCGAATACGGATTGCGGCTGATCGCGCTGCGCGAGATCGACGAGGAGCGCACCCATGTGCGCGTCACCAACCAGCTGTTCCCGCACGGCTTCGTCATCCCCATGAGCACGGAGATGACGATCACGCAGTGGCATGTGCCTGTCGACGACGAGAACTGCTACTGGTACGCGATCTTCACCAGCTATTCGACGCCCGTCGACAAGCAGAAGATGCGCGACCAGCGGCTCGAGCTCTACGAGCTGCCGGATTACAAATCGCGCAAGAACCGAGCCAACGACTACGGCTTCGATCCGCACGAGCAGCAGACCGCGACCTATACCGGCATGGGCAACGACATCAACGTCCACGATCAGTGGGCGGTGGAATCGATGGGCGCGATCCAGGACCGCACCAAGGAGCATCTCGGTTCGAGCGACAAGGCGATCGTGCAATATCGCCGCCTGCTGCGGGCCGAGATCGAGAAGGTCCAGGGCGGCGAGAAGCCGATGCTGTTTTTGGACGAGGCCAATGCGCGTTCGATCCAGGGACCGGCGACCATGGACGGCATCGGGCCGACGCGGGGCTGGGAGACCTATTGGATGGAGGTCGACGTCAAGCGCCGCCGCGGCGCGCCATGGACCGCGCCGGTGCCGAAGGAGATCGCGGACAACGTGCACCGGCTGACGGCGGCGGAGTGAGCGTGACGGCCTATCCACGTCATTGCGAGCGCAGCGAAGCAATCCAGACTACCTCCTCGGAGGGACTCTGGATTGCTTCGTCGCAAGGGCTCCTCGCAATGACGGAGAATGTGGCGCATGCTTCGCGCCTCACGACTGGAGGAATCGCAAAGTGACTTTCGTCGCGCGTCACGCGCTGTGGTCGGATGAGCAGAGGGACGCCGCAACGCGGATGCGGCGTCTCGTCGAGGAGAAGAATCTCGAGGTCATCCGCCTCGCCTTTCCCGACCAGCACGGCATCTTGCGCGGCAAGACCATCGTTGCCTCGGAGGCGATCGCCTCGCTGGAGAGCGGCTGCTCCATCACAACGACCATGCTGGCGAAAGACACCTCGCACCGCACGGTGTTTCCGGTGTTCACCGCCGGTGGCGGCTTCGGCATGAAGGAGATGGAGGGCGCGGCAGACGTGCTGATGGTCGCCGATCCCACCACGTTTCGCGTCTTGCCGTGGGCGCCGGCGACAGGCTGGGTGCTGTGCGATCTCTACTTCAACGACGGCCGCCAGGTGCCGTTCGCGACGCGCTCGCTGTATCGCAAGGTGCTCGACCAGCTCGCCAGCCGCGGCCACGACTTCGTCGCCGGCCTCGAGGTCGAATTCCACATCTTCAAGCTCGACGATGCGCATATGCGCGCGGAGGACGCCGGCCAGCCCGGCACGCCGCCGTCGGTCAGCCTGCTCAGCCACGGCTATCAATATCTCACCGAGCAGCGCTTCGACCAGATGGAGCCGGTGCTGGAGATCCTGCGCCGTGACATCGTCGCGCTCGGGCTGCCGCTGCGCTCGGTCGAGGTCGAGTTCGGGCCGAGCCAGTGCGAATTCACCTTCGCGCCGAAGAAGGGCCTCGAGCCCGCCGACAACATGGTGCTGTTCCGCTCTGCCGTGAAGCAGATCGCGCGCCGGCACGGCTATCACGCCACCTTCATGTGCCGGCCGAAGCTGCCGAACGTGTTCGCCAGCGGCTGGCACCTGCATCAGTCGATCGTCTCGCGTGCGAGCGGCGAGAACCAGTTCATGACGAAGGACGGCGGCGAGCCGCTCAGCACGTACGGCAAGGCGTACCTGGCCGGCCTGCTCGACCACGCGCGCGCCTCAACCTTGTTCACCACCCCGACCATCAACGGCTACAAGCGCTACCGTTCCTATTCGCTGGCGCCGGACCGCGCGATCTGGGGCCGCGACAATCGCGGCGTGATGATCCGCGTGCTCGGCGGCGCAGGCGATGCCGCAACGCGCC
>RXJC01000012.1:9304-14793 GCA_003963435.1 Bradyrhizobiaceae bacterium
GCCGCAACGCGCCTGGAGAACCGCATCGGCGAGCCCGCCGCCAATCCCTATCTCTACATGGCCTCGCAGATTCTCTCCGGCCTCGACGGCGTCGACCGCAAGCTCGATCCCGGCCCCTCCGCCGACACGCCCTACGAGACCAAGGCACCGTTGCTGCCGAAGAGCCTGCGAGATGCGGTTTCGGCGCTGAAGGACGATCCGTTCTTCCGCGAGAAGCTCGGGGCGGAATTCGTCGACTATTACACCCACATCAAGAACGCCGAGATCGATCGTTTCCTCAGCGAGGTGACGGATTGGGAGCACCGCGAATATTTCGAGGTGTTTTGAGCGGCCCTATGGGTGAGTTCGCGAGCCGTCCAGACAGCTGATTGGCGAGCGCCGCACGATCATGGGATCGCTCCGCGCGGCTGATCCCCCGGCATGCGCGCTCAGCCGAACAAGCTGATCAAGCGCCAAGGCCAATCAGCGATCCCGTGGCGCCTCGACTTCGCGCGGGGACTGCCCGGTCACGCGACTGAACACGCGCGAGAAGGCGGCCGCGCTGTCGTAGCCGACCTCCGCCGCGACAGTCTTGACCGACTTGCCCTTGCCGAGGAACTGGCGAGCGATAGTCATGCGCCAGAACGTCAGATACTCGATCGGCGTCAGGCCGACGACCGTCCGAAAATGATCGGCGAAACGCGTGCGTGACATCCCCGCAGCATCAGCCAGATCCTCGAGCTTCCAGGGCTTCTTCGGGGTCTCGTGCATCGCGGTCAGGGCCTTGGCGAGGCGCGGGTCGGCGAGCCCGGCGAGCACGCCGGCCGAGACCGTGCCGCTCTCGACGACGTGTCGAACGATCAGAATCAGAAGATAGTCGAACAGCCGATCGAGCGCCGTCTGGCGGCCACCCCCCTCGGAGAAGGCTTCGCCGACCAGGAGATCACACACCGGGGCCAGCGCCGGATGTGCCGCGAGCGGCAGGACGACACAATCAGGCAGCCCCTGTCCAATCGGGTTGCCCTCCGCACCCCCGAGTTCGACGGTCGCGCATACGAGGTCGGCTCCGCGGACGGGATCGACGACGAATCCGTGGGTCCGGCCGCGCGGGAAAAACAGCAGGGTCGGCTCGAGCACTTCGAGATCGGCCGCTCCGCTCTGGGTCAGCGTGAGCGCGCCCGCCTTGAACAAGTGCAAATGACCGACGCCGGTAAAGTTTACCGCTTGGCACAGCTGCCCAGTGAAAAAGGTCCGGGCGGTCGGGGTGACGTGGGCGAACAGGGCGGCAAAGGGATCCGTCGGGACTATCTGCAACGTTTTTGGCACCAAACTCCACTGATAATTCTGCATTGAGGGCTCGTGCAAGACGCACGATCAAACAAGGATTTTCCAAATGCCCCGTATCGCCCCCATTGACGTCCCGAATGCCGACGCCGGCGTGCAAGCCACGCTGTCGGCCGTCAAGGCCAAGATCGGCATGGTCCCGAATCTGTTCACGACCTTCGCCCGATCGCCCGCTGTGCTGAACGGCTATCTCGCCCTGTCCGAGTCTTTGGGCGCCGGAGTGCTGACGGCGAAGCAGCGCGAGATCATCGCGCTCGCCGTCGGGCAGGTGAACGAGTGTCAATATTGTCTTTCCGCCCACACGCTGATGGGCAAGGGCGCGGGTCTGTCGGCAGAAGGCATCCGCAAGGCACGCGAGGGCGGGGCTGAAAGCGATTTCGACGCCGCCGTCGCCGCGTTCGCGCGCCGCGTCGCCGACACACGCGGCCAAGTTGCCGATGCGGATCTCGCCGCCGCCCGCTCGGCCGGTCTCGGCGATGCGCACATCATCGAGGTCATCGGCAACGTCGCGATCAACGTCTTGACCAACTACACCAACAACGTCGCGCTGACCGACATCGACTTCCCCAAGGTCGACGTCAGACAGCGTCCGGCAGCCTGATCTCGGCTCAGGCCTGAATGGCTTGCGGCGACGGCCGAGTTTCACTCTCGGCCGCCGCCCGGGGATCAAACCTCTCGGCTTCGCTCGCGATGGGCCGCTATTGCGAAGCCATGCCGCTAGATACCCAGATATTTGTGCTGCAGATCCGGCTCGGCCATCAGCTCGTCGGAGGTGCCGCTCCATACCGTCTTGCCGCGCTCGATGATGTAGTGGCGGTCGCAGATGCGGGCGAGGTGGTCGACGTTCTTGTCGACGACCAGGATCGACTGCCCCCGGCTCTTGAGCAGCGACAGGCAGTGCCAGATCTCTTCGCGGATCAGCGGCGCGAGGCCTTCGGTCGCTTCGTCCAGAATCAGCAGCTTCGGATTGGTCATCAGCGCGCGGCCGATCGCGAGCATCTGCTGCTCGCCGCCGGAGAGCTGGTTGCCCATGTTGGCGGCGCGCTCGGCGAGGCGCGGGAACAGCACGTAGATGGAAGCCAGCGTCCAGGGATTATTGCTGTTGAAGCGATCCGCCGCGGCCGCGACCAGGTTCTCGCGCACGGTGAGGTTCGGGAAGATCTGGCGGCCCTCGGGGACCAGGCCGACGCCGAGCTTTGCGATTCTGTAGGACGGCAGCTGCCGCACCTCGGTGCCCGCAAACCGGATCGCGCCGGCGCGCGCCGGCGTCAGGCCCATGATGGAGCGGATCGTCGTGGTCTTGCCCATGCCGTTGCGGCCCATCAGCGAGACCATCTCGCCCGGCTTGATCGACAGCGACAGGCCGAACAGCACCTGGGACAGGCCGTAGCATGTCTCGATGCCGTCGACGTCGAGCAGCATGTCAGCCATGATGCGTCACCACATGCTGGTCGCCGAGATAGGCGCGCTTGACGTCTTCGTTCTGGCGGATCGCGGCGGGATCGCCGGAGGCGATGACGCGGCCATAGACCAGCACCGAGATGCGGTCGGCCAGCGCGAACACCGCGGGCATGTCGTGCTCGACCAGCACGATCGAGACTTCCTTGCGCAGCTCCTGCAGCAGCTTGACCATGCCCTGGGATTCGGTGACGCCGAGACCGGCCATGGGCTCGTCGAGCAGCAGCAGTTTCGGCTTGCTGGCGAGCGCGACCGCAAGCTCGATCTGGCGCCGCTCGCCGTGGCTGAGCTTCGACACCAGCACATCGGCGCGATGAGCGAGGCCGACGCGGTCGAGCGCGGCGTGCGCGGCATCGCGCAATCCCTTCTCCTTGCGCGCATCGGCGAAGAAGCGGAACGAGGTGCCGGCATGCGCCTGCGCCGCCAGCGCGACGTTGTCGGCGGCGGTGAAGTCGAGCAGCAGCGAGGTGATCTGGAACGAGCGCGCAAGACCGAGCGCGCAGCGGCGATAGGCCGGCAGGTAAGTGATGTCGCGCCCCGCCAGCGAGACGCTGCCGGAATGCGGCGCGAGATGCCCGGTCAGCTGGCTGATCAGCGTGGTCTTGCCGGCGCCGTTCGGGCCGATGATGGCATGCAGCTCGCCGGCCGCGACGTCGAGCGAGACGTTGTCGGTCGCGATGATGCCGCCGAAGCGGCGCACCAGCTTTTCGACGCGGAGCAGGGGTTCAGCCACGACCGACCCTCCCGAGCATGCCCATGATGCCGCCGCGCCCGAACAGCACGACCAGCAGCAGCAGCGGGCCCATGATCAGCGCCCAATATTCGGTGATCTGCGACAGGAATTCTTCCAGCAGCAGGAACACGACAGCGCCCATAACAGGGCCGAACAGCGTACCCATGCCGCCGAGGATCACCATGACCATGAGGTCGCCGGAGCGGGTCCAGTACATCACGGCCGGGCTGACGAAATCGGTGTTGTTGGCGAGCAGCGCGCCGGCTAGGCCGCACATTGTGCCGGATATGACGAAGCAGACGAGTTGGTAGCGCTTCGCCGGGAAGCCGATCGCCTGCATGCGCTGCTCGTTCGAGCGCAGGCCCTGCACGACGAGGCCGAAGCGCGAATTGACGATGCGCCAGATCAGGAAGATGACGCCGAGCAGGCAGGCGAGGCAGAGATAATAGAACTGCGTGCGGTTGGAGAGGTCGATCAGCCCGGAGAAGTCGCTGCGCTTGTAGACGGTGAGGCCGTCGTCGCCGCCGTAGCGCGCAAGGCCCGAGGCGACGTAATAGGCCATCTGTGCGAAGGCCAGCGTGATCATGATGAAGTAGACGCCGCGGGTGCGCAAAGACAGCGCGCCGATCACCAGCGCGTAGACCGCCGACGCGGCGAGCGCGACCGGAAACTGGATCCAGCCGGACCCCACGCCTTCCTGCGCCAGCATGCCGACGGCGTAGCCGCCGATGCCGAGATAGGCGGCATGGCCGAAGCTCATCAAGCCGCCAAAGCCCATGATGAGGTTGAGGCTCGCCGCCGCCAGCGCCAGAATGACGATGCGGGTCAACAGCGTCAGGATGAAGATGTTGCCGGACAGATGCGAATAGAGCGGCAGCAGCACGAGGCCCGCCAGCATCACGGCCGTGACGGCCTTGCTCACGCTCAAACTTTTCATCGACGGTTGGCCGGAAACAGCCCCTCCGGCCGCACCACCAGCACGATCGCCATGAGGAGATAGATCAGCATGGAGGACAGCGCGGGCGCGGCGGTGGAGGCGGCGGCGCCGCTCAACACCTGCCGCAGCAGATTGGGCAGGAAGGCGCGGCCGAGCGTGTCGATCATGCCGACGAAGATCGCGGCCAGGAAGGCGCCGCGGATCGAGCCGATGCCGCCGATCACGATGATGACGAAGGCGAGGATCAGGATGTTCTCGCCCATCCCGATCTGCACGGTGAGGATCGGCGCCTGCATCAGCCCGGCAAGGCCGGCGAGCGCCGCGCCCAGGCCGAACACCAGCGTGTAGAGCAGCTTGATGTTGATGCCGAGCGCACCGATCATCTCGCGGTTGGAGGCGCCGGCGCGGATCAGCATGCCGATGCGGGTGCGCATCACGCCGAGATAGAGCAGGAGCGCGACCAGCAACGCCACGACGATGATGGCGAGCCGGTAGGCCGGATAGTGAATGCCGGGCAGGATCGGCACCGGCACCGTGAGCCAGGCCGGCAGCGGCAGTGCGAGGCCCGCCGGGCCCCAGATCAGCCGCACGGCCTCGTTGAAGAACAGGATCAGGCCGAAGGTCGCGAGCACGTGGTCGAGATGGTCGCGGCCATAGAGATGCCGCAGCGCGGTCACCTCCAGCACGATGCCGAGCACCAGCGTGGCCCCCAGCGCCAGCAGCGCACCGAGCAGGAAGCTGCCGGTCCAGGCCGCGAAGGTCGCGGCGAAATAGGCGCCCATCATGTAGAGCGAGCCGTGCGCGAGGTTGACGAGATCCATGATCCCGAACACCAGCGTCAGACCTGCGGCGAGCAGGAACAGCAGCAGGCCGAACTGCAATCCGTTCAAGAACTGTTCGATGACGAGCAGCATCAAGACTCTTTCAGGCGCGTACGGACGCGCGCCGATGTTCGAACGCAGTCGCCATCAGTGAAAGAGCTCCCCCTGCCTGTTCAAGGCGGAAAAATGGGTAATGGCAGTATCGTTCCGAGGCAAG
>RXJC01000095.1 GCA_003963435.1 Bradyrhizobiaceae bacterium
AGTCTAGGCGCTAACGCCCTGGAGTTTAAGCGTCATTGCGTCGCAAAGCTGCGACTTCCCACTTGCGAGCCGTGCTGCGATGCCAGCACAATGGCCACGCTAGGGAGAAACAAATAATGACGAAGAATCCATCGCGGCGCGATTTCAGCGCCGCCGCGCTTGCTACCATCGCCGCATCCACCTTGCCCGCGCCCTATGTCTGGGCTGCCGACAAGAAGTACGATCCGGGCGCCAGCGATACCGAGATCAAGATCGGGCAGACCGTGCCGCATTCCGGCCCCGGCTCGCTCTACGGCGTGCTCGGGCGCATCGGCGAAGCCTATTTCCAGATGCTGAACGAGAAGGGCGGCATCAACGGACGCAAGATCAAGTTCCTCACCATGGACGATGCCTACAGCGCGCCGAAATGCGTCGAGGCGACGCGGCGCCTGGTCGAGCAGGAGGAAGTGCTCGCGCTGTACGGCTCGCTCGGCACCGCGCCGCAGACCGCCGTGCACAAATACCTGAACTCCAAGGGCGTGCCGCAGCTCCTGCTCAACACCGGCGCGTCGAAGTGGAACAACCCGAAAGAGTTCAAATGGACCATGGCGGGCCTGCCGCTGTATCCGACCGAGGCGCGCATCCTGGCCCGCCACGTCGTCAGCGTGAAGCCGAACGCCAAGGTCGGCATCCTCTACCAGAACGACGATTTCGGCCGCGACTTCTTAGGTCCCTTCAAGAAGGTGCTGGCCGATGCCGGCGGCACCGCATCTGTGATCATGGAGCAGACCTACGATCTGACCGATCCCACCGTCGATTCCCAGCTCATCAACCTGTCGAAGTCCGGTGCCGACGTGTTCTACAACATCTCCACCGGCAAGGCATCGTCGCAGTCGATCCGGAAAGTTGCCGAGCTCGGCTGGAAACCGCTGCAGCTGCTGTCGGCCGGCTCGACCGGTCGATCGATCCTCAATGCCGCGGGGCTCGATAATGCCGCCGGCATCGTCGCCATCCGCTACAACAAGGAGGTCGGCCTGCCGAAGTGGGAAAAGGACCCCGACGTAATGGCGTTCGAGGAGCTGCGCAAGAAATACATGCCGACGATCGACCCCGACAACACCATCGCCTTTGCCGGTTACGGCCAGGCGGTGACCATGGGCGAGATCCTGCGCCGCTGTGGCGACGAGCTCACCCGCGCCAACGTGCTGAAGCAGGCGTCCAATCTCAAAGGCTTCCACTCGCCCTACTTCCTCGACGGCGTCACCTACGACTACACGCCCGAGGACTACACGCCGATGAAGACGCTGTTCATCTCGACCTTCAGCGGTAAGGACTGGGACATCTCCGACAAGCCGATGTCGGAGTAGCGCTCACATCGTCATGGCCGGGCTTGTCCCGGCCATCCACGCCTTTCCACGCGGCACGAAGAACGTAGATGCCCGGGACGAGCCCGGGCATGACGGGCTCGGCTGATTTTTAATGCGATTGACCTGCGCTCTACCAGACGAGGGGGAGCACAGCTAACGCGCGATTGCCAACCGATACGCCCACATCGCGTTCACGCCGAAGGCCTTGCCCCGCAGCTGCGGGCCAAGCTTGGCAAGGCAGGCCTCCAGCGCGCTCTTGATCTCGCCGTAGCTTCCCGCAAGCAGGCAAACCGGCCAGTCCGAGCCGAAGATCAGTCTGTCCTCGCCAAAACATACTGCAGCATGCGCAACGAACGGAAGCAGCCGTTCCGCATCCCAGTCGTTCCAGACCGCTTCGGTCGCGAGCCCGGAGATCTTGCACCAGACATTGCCGCAAGCCGCGAGCGCTTTGATGCGGTTGGCCCATTCGTCGCTTCCACCCTCCGAGATCGGCGGCTTGGCTGCGTGGTCGAGCACGAAGCGCGCTTGCGGAAACGCCTGCGCGGTTGCGATCGCGGCGGGCAGCTCGCGGGCGCGGACCAGGAAATCGTAGGCGAGATCGTGCGCGAACACAGCGGTGAGCCCGCGCTGAACGTCCTCGCGCAGCAGCCAGTCGGGATCGGCCTCGTCGTGCACTTGGTGGCGGATGCCGACGAGCTTGTCGCCGCCCGGCAAGTCGCGTAGCCGATCGAGCGTCTCACTGATCGCGCCGTCCGTCAGATCGGCCCAGCCGACGACGCCGATCACCGATGGCGTGGCCTGCGCTATGCGCAGGAATTCCTCGGTCTCCTCCAGGGAGGAACGGCATTGCACCACGATGCTGGCATCGACGCCGTTCGCTGTCAGCAGCGGCGCAAGATCGGCCGGACCGAAGGCGCGGCGGATCGGCGTCAGCTCGGGCGCATCCATCCAGGGATAATTGGCACGCGCGGGGTCCCAGAAATGCTGGTGGGCGTCGATGATCACGGCCTACGCTCCGCCGGGCAGCGGCGCGCGCGCATCGACGAGGTTTCGCGCGCGCAGCTCCTGCCAAAACGTGGCCGGCACTGGTTTCTCCGACATGGCGATGTTGTCGGAGACCTCGGCAGCATTGCGCGCGCCCATCACCGCGACCGTCACCGCCGGATTGCTCATGCAGAACTGCAGTGCGGCGGCTTTCAGCTCGGTGCCGTGCTTGCGGCAGAGCGCGTCGAGCTCCAGCACCCGCGCCACCAACGAGGCGTCGGCATCCTGATAGTTGAACTTCGCGCCCGTGTGCGGATTGGCCAGAATGCCGCTGTTGTAGATGCCACCCAGCAGGATGCCGATGCTCTTCGCCGTGCAGAGCGGAAACAGCGCGTCCAGCGCGCCCTGGTCGAGCAGCGTGTAGCGGCCGGCGAGCAGGAAGCAGTCGACCGGCACGGCTTCGGCAAAGCGGACCAGCATTTCGGACTGGTTCATACCGGCGCCGATCGCCTTCACCGTGCCGTTCTCGCGCAGACGCTGCAACGCGCGGAAGGCTCCGCTGACGGCCTCGTCATAATGATCGTCGGGATCGTGCACCAGGAGGACGTCGACACGGTCGAGCCCGAGTCGGCCAAGGCTTTCCTCCACCGAGCGCATCACGCCGTCATAGCTGAAATCGAACACCGGCCGTTCGCGTGGCGTACCCTTGTAGTGCTCGTCTTCCGCGGTGCCGTCATTGGGCGCGCGCAGCAGGCGGCCAACCTTGGTGGAGATGACGTAGGAGTCGCGCTTCTGCTGCCGCAGGAAGGCCCCGAGACGCCGTTCGGCGAGGCCAAATCCGTAGAGTGGCGCGGTATCGAAGAATCGCACGCCGGCCGACCAGGCTCGCGCGATCGTCGCTTCCGCATCGGCATCGCTGACCGGGCTGAACAAGCCACCGAGCGGCGCGGAACCGAGGCCGATTGACGTGACGTCGAGCGAGCCGAGGCGCGAGCGTTTCATTCCCATTGCCTTGTCTTCATTCCAACAGTCCAAAGATCATCTCCCCCGCTTGCGGAAACCGCAAGCGGGGGAGGCATGCAGGAGCGCGGGGCTGGCGAGCGCTCCTACTTCAACATCTGCGCGACGTTGTCCTTGGTGACGAGGTCGAGGCCGGTGTAGACGATCTCCGGCACCTTCTCGCCCTTCTTGATGGCGAGCAGCGTGTCCATCGCCTTCTCGCCCATCTCGAACGGACGCTGGCCGACCAGCGCATTGGCATAGCCGTCACGCAAGAGCTCGAGCTGCATCTTCAGCGTATCCGCGACGACCAGCGTGAACTTGCCGGAATCGATCTCCTTCTTGGACCTGGAGGCGAAGGCCTTGAAGCCTTCGGGAGCGAACATCGGCCAGCCGCCGATGGGAACGATGGCGGCGAGATCCGGCGTTGCGGTGCGCATGTCCGTCATTTGCTGGACCGCGAGCGCGGGATCGTCGTTGCAGAACGTTGGCGAGCCCGCGACCTCGGTCCATTTCGAGCCCTTCAGCGCCTCGCGCACGCCGTCGACGCGCTCGGCGAGGTTTTTGGCGCCGGGACCGCCCGAGACCATGGCGTATTTGCCGCCGTCTGGGCGCATCTTCAGCAGCTGCTTGCCGAGCGCGACGCCGAACTCCTTGTTGTTGGTGCCGATATAGGCGATGCGCTTGGAGCCCGGCGCATCGGCATCGAAGGTGATGACGGGGATGCCGGCGGCGGTCGCCGCCTCGATCGACTTGGTCATGGCCGCGACGTCGGCGACCGAGATAGCGAGACCGTCGACCTTCTGGGTCACGAAGTCCTGGATGATTTGCGCTTGCGTCGCCGGCTCGTGCTCGACCGGTCCCTTGTAGATGCACTCGATGTTGCCGAGCTCCTTGGCGCGCTTCAGGCAGCCGTCGCGCGCAAAATCGAAGAACGGATTGTTCATCGCCTTGGGCACGATCACGAAGCGGTAGTTCGCGGCAAATGCCGGCGTCGCCATCATCGCAACCGCGATGCCGGCCAAAACAAATTTCCTCATTGTCTCCTCCACCCTTGTTTGGTGCCTGTCCTCTCGAAACGCCCGGGAAGCGGACAGGCGGCGTTATCATTGCCTTCCCGAAGCGACGTCACGTCAGGTCATCCGCGAGCGGATGCGGTCGACCAGCACGGCCAGGATGATGATCACGCCGACCAGCGTCTGCTGCCAGTAGGAGGAGACCTGCGCCAGCACGAGGCCGTTGCGGATCACCTCCAGCAGCACGCAGCCGACGATGGCGCCGAGCGGGCCGCCGATGCCACCGGCGAGATTGGCGCCGCCGATCACCGCCGCCGCGATCACGTTGAGCTCATAGGACGTTGCCATGTTGGCCGGCGCCGAGCCGAGCCAGCCGGAGATGATGATGCCCTGCAGGCCTGCGGCGAGCGCGCAGATCACGTAGACCTCGATCTTCACCCGCACCACCGGGATGCCGGTGAGCTCCGCCGCCTTCTCGTTGCCGCCGAGCGCGAAGACGTGGCGACCGAACGCACTGTGGTGCAGGACCACGGCCATCGTCAGCGCGAGGATCACCAGATAGATGAACGGCACGGGCACGCCGAGCACGTCGCCCGAGGTCAGTGCATAGAAATAATCGGCATCCGGTCCCCCCGGAAAGCTGCCGCGTCCGTTGGAGACGACATAGCCGAGCCCGCGCACGATCGAGAGCATGCCGAGCGTGGTGACGAAGGGCGACAGGCCGAGCACGGCGATGCAGAAGCCGTTAACGAGCCCGGCGATCAGCGCGACGCCGAGACCGGCGAGGATCGAGATCAGCAAAATCAGGCCGGGGACATTCGCCAGCACGGTCTTGCCGTCGGCGGCCATGTGCACCAACGGCGAGCCGGGGGCCGACAGCTCGGTCATCACCATCGAGGTGATCATGGCGGAGAAGCACATCATCGACCCCACCGACAAGTCGATGCCGCCTGTGATGATGACGAAGGTGACGCCGAGCGTGGCGATGGCGATGAAGGAAAAGTTCTTCGCCACGTTCTGCATGTTGCCTTCGGTGAAGAAATAGGGGCTCGCAAAATGCATGATCACCAGCAGCACCGAGAGCGCGAGCAGAACGTAGCCGGTCTGCGAGGCGAAGATGCCGCGCTGCCACCATCTGATCTTGCCGACATTGGTGAAGCTGATCGGGCTTTCCATGGGCATGGCCATCACGCCGCCTCCTTCGCGCCGGTGATGAGGGCGGTGATTTCCTCCGGCGAGGTCTCGTGGATCGGCTTGTCAGCCCGCTTCTCGCCGCGCCTCATGACGATGACGCGGTCACACACCGCGAACACGTCGGGCATGCGATGCGAGATCAGCATCACAGCGACGCCCTGCTCCTTGAGACGGTGGATCAGGCCCAGCACCTGCTCGACCTGGCGGACGGAGATCGCCGCCGTCGGCTCGTCCATCATCACCAGCCGCGCATTGGAGAGTCGCGTGCGCGCGATCGCGACGGCCTGGCGCTGGCCGCCGGACATCTGCTTGACGAGATCGTCGGGGCGCGTTTCCGAGCGCAGCTCGCCGAACAGCTCCAGCGCCCGCGCGGCCATCGCCTTGTGGTCGAGCAGCGCGATCGGTCCGAATTTGCGCTTCAGCTCGCGGCCGAGGAACACGTTGGCGGCCGCGGTGAGATTGTCCGACAGCGCGAGGTCCTGGTAGACGACCTCGATGCCGACAGTGCGGGCATCGACCGGCCGGTTGAAATGAACCGCGTTGCCGGCAAAGCGAATCTCGCCGTGGCTGGGGCGGAAATTGCCGGCGATGATCTTGACCAGCGTCGACTTGCCCGCGCCGTTGTCGCCCATCAGGCCGACCACCTCGCCCGGCAGGACCTGCAGGTCGACGTCGTGCAGCGCGCGGATGGCGCCAAACTCCTTGCCGATGCCGGAGAGCTCGAGGACGGGAGTTGCGTCAGCATGTGTCATCAGCAGCCTTCCCTCAGATGTAGCGGTTGACCAGGGATTCCAGATATTCCTGTCGGCCCGAGCGCGGCTGCGGGTCGAAGCCGGGGGCAAGCGCGCGGTCGGCGAGATCGGCGAGCGAACGCTGGCCGCCCAGAATGGCCCGGCCCTCCGGGCCGGACCATCCGTCATAACGCCTGGCAAGCGGCCCGGTGAGGACGCCGGCATCCAGCATGTCGGCGGCGGCAAGGAACGCCCGCGCGCAGGCATCCATCGAGCCGACATGGGCGTGAATGAGATCGTCGGGATCGATCGACTGCCGCCGGATCTTTGCATCGAAATTGAGCCCGCCGGAGGTGAAGCCGCCGCGGTTCAGGATTTCGTGGAACACCAGCGCCAACTCCGGGACGTTCATCGCGAACTGGTCGGTGTCCCAGCCGAGCAGATCGTCGCCACGGTTGATGTCGAGTGAGCCGAACACGCCGAGCGCCTCGGCCAGCGCGACCTCGTGATGGAAGGAATGCCCGGCGAGGATGGCGTGGTTCTGCTC
>RXJC01000584.1 GCA_003963435.1 Bradyrhizobiaceae bacterium
GTTTCCCCGCAACATGTTCCGCGACGATCCCAGGACGTTTTCCAGCGATGCGCTGGCGCGCGACGTCGCGCGCAGGGCCATTGATCGCGGCGTCGATCGCAGGATCGATCCCATCTTGCGCGAATTCCTCTATTTGCCTTTCATGCATTCGGAGCACCTGCCCGACCAGGAGCATTGCGTCGCGCTGTTTGAAAATGCCGGCAATGCGGACAAGCCGGACAATGCCGAGAACCTGAAATACGCCCGGGTGCATGCCGACATCATCCGCCGGTTCGGCCGCTTTCCCCACCGCAACCGCGTCCTCGGGCGCCCGACCACGGAGGAAGAGCAGTCTTTCCTCGACAATGGCGGTTTTTCCGGCTGATGACATCAAGGTGAAGGGCGACCGACGCTGCTGCTTTCCCCGCCGGCAATATTGTGCATGCCCGCCGCACGGTCTAAAAAGCGGGACCGAATTTCAGGGAGACTGACGATGGCGATCCAGATTGGCGACAAGCTGCCCGAAGCGAAGTTCCGCGTGATGACGGCTGACGGCCCGCAGGTGAAGACCACCGACGACATCTTCAAGGGCAAAAAGGTGGCGCTGTTCGCGGTGCCCGGCGCCTACACCGGCACCTGCCACAAGATGCACCTGCCCAGCATCTTCCTCAACGCCTATGCCATGAAGGACAAGGGCGTCGACAGCATCGCCATCGTCTCCGTCAACGACGCCTTCGTCATGAACGCCTGGAAGCGCGACACCGACCAGCGCGACGAGGCGATCTTCCTCGCCGACGGCAATGCCGACTTCACCAAGGCGATCGGCATGGAGCTGGACGCCTCCGCCAACGGCCTCGGCATCCGCTCCAAGCGCTATTCGATGCTGGTCGAGGACGGCGTGGTGAAGAAGCTGAACCTCGAGGCGATGCCCGGCAAGGTCGAGGTCTCCGGCGGCGATACGCTGCTGGGGCAGCTCTGAGCTTTCGCCATATTTCCAAGGACGACGTCATGCCCGGGCTTGTCCCGGGCATCCACGTTCTTGGTGTCGCGCGGTAAGACGTGGATGGCCGGGTCAAGCCCGGCCATGACGAATGGAGAGAGCGACCCCCCTCGCTACTCGTTGATCCGAGTCTGCGTCCTCGCCTTCACGATCCCGTCCCGCGCGAGCTGATCGGCGCGCTCGTTCTCGGGATGCCCGGCATGGCCCTTGACCCAATGCCAGCGGACCTCGTGCTGCTTCAGCGCGGCGTCGAGGCGCTGCCATAGCTCGACATTCTTCACCGGCTTCTTGTCGGCGGTACGCCAGCCGTTGCGCTTCCAGCCGAAGATCCAGCCGGTGATGCCCTGACGGACATATTGGCTGTCGGTGTAGAGGTCGACCGTGCACGGCTTCTTCAGCGCTTCCAGTGCGGAGATCGCCGCCATCAACTCCATCTGGTTGTTGGTGGTGTGGCGCTCGCCGCCGTTCAGCTCTTTTTCCTTGTCGCCGAACTTCAGGATCGCGCCCCAGCCACCCGGCCCGGGATTTCCCGAGCAGGCGCCGTCGGTATAGATCGTGACGACGGGCTTATCGCTCACGCCACCAGCCCCGACGGCATCAGCCCATAGTCGCGCACGCTCGCGACGCTCTGGTGGAACCGCAACTTGCGGACATATTCGAGCGGGTCTTTCGGCTTCACCAAGGCACCGGGCGGCACGTTGAGCCAGTCGACGAGGCGCGTCAGCAGGAAGCGGATCGCAGCGCCGCGCGCCAGCAGCGGCAGCGCGGCTTCTTCCGCCTCCGAGAGCTTCCGCACCCGGCCATAGGCGTTGAGAAAGGCGCGCGCCTTGGTGACGTTGAAGGAATGATCCGGCTCGAAGCACCAGGCGTTGAGGCAGATCGCGACGTCATAGGCGAGCATGTCGTTGCAGGCGAAGGTGAAGTCGATGATCCCGGAGAGCTTGTCACCGAGGAAGAAGACATTGTCGTTGAAGAGGTCCGCGTGGATCACGCCTTGCGGCAGATCGGCCGGCCAGACGCCGCCCGAGAGATAGTCGAGCTCGGCCGCGAGAAACGCGCGCAGTCCCGGCTGCACCTCGTCGGCGCGGTTCGACGCCGCATCGAACAGTGGCCGCCAGCCCGCGACCGACAGCGCATTGGCGCGCCGAACCGTAAAGTTCGCGCCGGCCAGATGCATCTTCGCCAGGCCTTCGCCGACGCCGGCGCAATGGGCCACGTTCGGCTTGCGCGGCCACATGCCTTCGAGAAAGGTGATGATCGCCGCAGGCCGCCCCGACAGCTCGCGCAGCGCCTCGCCGTCGCGTCCCTTCACCGGCAGCGGGCAGTTGATGCCGTGCTCGGCCAGATGCGTCATCAGCGCCAGGAAGAACGGCAGATCGTTCTTCGCCACGCGCTTCTCGTAGAGCGTGAGGATGAACGATCCCTGGGTCGTATGCAGCAGGAAGTTGGTGTTCTCGACGCCCTCGGCGATGCCCTTGTAGGAGAGCAATTCGCCGAGATCATATTGCTTCAGGAAATCCGCAAGCTCGTCGGCGGCAACGTCGGTGTAGACCGCCATAAAAGTCTACTCGGCGGCGGCTTCGGGGCGCACCTGACGCGGCAGCGGGAAGAACTCGTTCTCTTCCGCGGCCGAGACCGTCTCGACATGCAGCGTATAGCGCTCGGCGAAGGCGTCCATGATCTCTTCGACGATCACTTCAGGGGCCGATGCGCCGGCGGTGATGCCGAGGCTCTTGATGTTGCCGAACTTGTCCCAGTCGATGTCGGTGGCGCGCTGCGCCAGCACGGCGATCTTGCAGCCCTCGCGCTCGGCGACCTCGCGCAGGCGCTGCGAGTTCGAGGAGTTCGGCGCGCCGACCACGATCAAGGCGTCCACCACCGGGGCCACCTTCTTCACCGCGAGCTGGCGGTTGGTGGTGGCGTAGCAGATGTCTTCCTTGTGCGGGCCGTTGATGTTGGGGAAGCGTTCCTTCAGCAGCGCCACGATCTCCGCGGTGTCGTCGATCGACAGCGTGGTCTGGGTCACGAAGGCGAGATTGTTCGGATCCTTCGGCGAGATCGTCTTGGCGTCCTCGGCCGTCTCGATCAGGGTCACGGCGCCGGCCGGAAGCTGGCCGAGCGTGCCGACCACCTCGGGGTGATGGGAATGGCCGATCAGGAAGATCTCGCGGCCGCGCTTGAAATGGATCGCCGCCTCGCGATGCACCTTGGTCACCAGCGGGCAGGTCGCATCCAGCGAGAACAGGTTGCGCGACTGGGCGTCGGCCGGAACCGATTTCGGCACGCCGTGGGCGGAGAACACCACCGGAGCGGTGGCGTTCTCGGGGATCTCGGCCAGTTCCTCGACGAAGATGGCGCCCTTCTTCTTCAACCCATCGACGACGTACTTGTTGTGCACAATCTCGTGGCGAACATAGACGGGGGCGCCGTACTTATCGAGCGCCCGTTCCACGGTGTCGATCGCCCGGACCACCCCGGCACAAAAGCCGCGGGGAGAACAAAGCACGATCTTGAGGTCTGGTTTGGCTGACATTGAGCGATCTCGGGACCGAATCACCCGTTTCGCCTTCTGGCGGGGGGCGGTCGATGGATGGAATAGGCTTAAAACGGTCGGCTTGAACTATACCGCGGGTTCTAAGGGAATTGGGCCCCCTTTCGGGCGCTGTCAAGGCACTATCTATAGCAGAACCATTGCGTGGCCACCCCCTCCGGGCTTATATAGCGCGAATTCCCTGTCATCGCTGATGACCACCGGTTTCGCCTCCAGAGGGGTGGGCGAAGCACAAAGGAGATTTGCCATGAGCAACGCACCTCTGATGCCCAAGGCGACCGCCGTCTGGCTGCTCGACAACACCGCGCTGACCTTCGACCAGGTCGCCGATTTCACCAAGATGCATCCCCTCGAGGTGCGCGCGATCGCCGACGGCGATGCGGCCCAGGGCATCAAGGGCATGGACCCCCTCTCCAACGGCCAGCTGACCCGCGAGGAGATCGAGAAGGGCGAGAAGAACCCGGATTACCGGCTCCGCCTGCAGGAGAGCAAGGTGGTGCTGCCGCCCCAGCCCAAGCGCAAGGGGCCGCGCTACACCCCGGTCTCGCGCCGCCACGAGCGTCCGAGCGCCATCCTCTGGCTGCTGCGCAGCCATCCGGAGCTCAAGGATGCCCAGGTCATGCGTCTGGTCGGCACCACCAAGAGCACCATCGCCAGCGTGCGCGACCGCACCCATTGGAACACGTCCCAGCTGACCCCGATCGACCCTGTCACCCTCGGCCTCTGCTCCCAGATCGAGCTCGATTTCGAGGTGGCGCGCGCGGCCAAGGAGAAGCCGATCGACACGGCCTATGGCGGCGCCACGCTGCTGCCGGCCTCCGAGACCACCAAGAAGGACGAGTACGAGCCGGCGGAGAAGTCCAGCGACGACCTCAACGTCGATGCCGTGTTCGCCAAGCTGAAGACGCTCGGCGGCGGCAAGAAGCACGAGGATGAGGAGGAGTAATCCTTCTCTCGTTCATTCACCTCAAACGCAAAAGCGCGGCAGGGAAACCTGCCGCGCTTTTGTTTGGTGGGCTTCGGCTGGCTGTCGCGACGCCAATGCCCTCTTTTGGCGCCCTCAGAACTTGTACGTCACGCCCGCGCCGACCAGCCACGGATCGATATGCGCGTTGCCGGTGACGGCGAGGCCGGACACGGTCGCGGTGTAGTCCGGACGCAGCCAGAGCTTCTTGACGTCGACGTTGAGACCCCAGTGCCGGTCGATCATGTAGTCGAAGCCGAACTGCACGGCGCCGCCCCAGGCGTTGCTGACATGCAGGTTCGTGGTGGTGGCGACGATCGCGGGCGGGCCGACGATGGCGGCCGGCGAATTGGCCGCCGAATTGTTGAAGAACACGGTGTAGTTCACGCCGGCGCCGATATATGGCTTGAACGCGCCGAACTGGTCGAAGTGATATTGCAGCGTCAGGGTCGGCGGCAGCAGCGTGGTCTTGCCGATCGGCAGGCTGGCGAGCGAACCCGTGCCGCTGATCGAGTGCCGGGTCACGCCGAGGATCAGCTCGGCCGCGATGTTCTTGGTGAAGAAATAGCTGATGTCGAGCTCGGGGACGACCTGGTCGCTGATCGACAGGCCGGAATTTGGCGAGGACAGCGAGGGCACGCCCGCCACGTTGACGGAGGAGCCGCCGGCATCCGGCAATACGCCGAGCACGCGCAGGCGCACCATCCACGGGTTGAACGCCTCCACCGGCGGCGGTGCCTTCTTGTAAACCGGCAAATCGGCAGCCTGCGCCGACGCAAAAGTGCCCGCGATCATCGCGCCGACCGTCGCAATCCGCGCCAGGTTTCGTATCGTTCTCTGCATTTCAGTCCCCTTCAGCCATCTCTCGCGCGTCGTTGCGCGACCTGAGCGTCAGAGCAGAAAGAGACCGCTGAAGGATTTGACCTCGATCAATTCAGGCCAATGTCGCCACGATTTGGCCATGGCGTTGCAGATGTGTCACGGAAACGACGCCTGCGGGATGCCTGGTGCGGCACCATGATGCCGCACCGCGCATCAGGGCCGCTCGGGATGGTTCAGCATGTATTCGCCGAGATCGCGCTGGCGGCGGTCGGCACGCGCAGTGGCGGCGTTGCGCTGGACGTCACGGTCCTTGCGGCAGGCCACATATTCCGGCGAGCCGGGTGCATAGCCCCGGCTCTGGCACACCGCATCGTCATCGTCGCCGCCCACCGCCACCGCATTCTGGTAGCGCGCGGAGCAGGCGGAGAGAGCGAAGGCGAACAGCACAGCTGCAAGCAGGCGCGGCGCGGCGGCGAGTGGCATACGAGGTCCCCTGTTGGCCGGCCCTGTTTAGCGCGGAATGCGGAGATTGTAAGTCCCCGGACGCTGTTCCGCGCACGCCGTCAATCCCCGCAGCGGCGTTGGTGTAATGGCCCCGCGTCTCACTGGCACAACCGCCAGAGAGAGCTCACACCCGCCCCTTCAGCGCCTCCCCGATCTCGTCGAGCGCCTTGGGATCCTCGATCGTCGCCGGCATGGTCCAGGACTCGCCGTCGGCGATCTTCTTGATGGTGCCGCGCAAAATCTTGCCGGAGCGCGTCTTGGGCAGGCGACCGACGGTGATGGCGAGCTTGAAGGCGGCGACCGGGCCGAGCTTGTCGCGCACCAGCGCGATGATCTCCTTCTCGATCTCGGCCGGCGCGCGCTTCACGCCGGCCTTGAGCACCAGGAAGCCGCAGGGCACCTCGCCCTTGATCGCGTCCTTGACGCCGAGCACGGCGCATTCGGCGACGTCGGGATGCGAGGCCAAAATCTCCTCCATGCCGCCGGTGGAGAGCCGATGGCCGGCGACGTTGATGATGTCGTCGGTGCGGCCCATGACGAAGACATAGCCGTCCTCGTCCTTGTAGCCGGCATCCGAGGTTTTGTAATAGCCGGGGAATTCGCTCAAATAGGCTTCCTTGAAGCGCGCGTCCTGATTCCACAGCGTCGGCAGGCAGCCCGGCGGCATCGGCAGCTTGATGACGATCGAGCCCATGGTGTTGGGCCCCACCGGCTTTGCCGCCTCGTCGACCACGTCGACCTGGTAGCCCGGCATCGGCACCGTCGGCGAGCCGTGCTTCACCGGCAGCATGCCGATCCCCACCGGGTTGCCGGCGATGCACCAGCCGGTCTCGGTCTGCCACCAATGGTCGATCACCGGCACCTTCAACTGCGCTTCCGCCCATTCGACCGTCGGCGGATCGGCGCGCTCGCCGGCTAAAAAGAGCGTGCGGAATTTCGACAGGTCGTATTGCCGGATGAATTGTCCTTCCGGATCCTCTTTCCGGATCGCGCGGAACGCGGTCGGCGCGGTGAAGAACGCAACCGCCTTGTGCTCCGAGATCACGCGCCAGAACGCGCCGGCGTCGGGCGTGCCGACCGGCTTGCCCTCGTACATGACCGTGGTCGCGCCGTGCAGCAGCGGGCCGTAAACGATGTAGCTGTGGCCGACCACCCAGCCGATGTCGGAGCCGCACCACCACACCTCGCCCGGCTTGACGCCATAGAGGTTGAACATCGACCATTTCACCGCGACGAGATGGCCGCCATTGTCGCGCACGACGCCCTTGGGGATGCCCGTGGTGCCCGAGGTGTAGAGGATATAGAGCGGATCGGTGGCGGCGACAGGCACGCAAGGTGCCTTCTTGCCGTCGTTCAGCGCCTTGCGGCGCAGGCTCGCCCAATCATAATCCCGGCCCGGGGTCATATCGCAGGTGAGCTGCGGACGTTGCAGCACGATGCAAGCTTTTGGCTTGCTGCCGGCCAGCTTGATCGCCTCGTCGAGCAGCGGCTTGTACTGCACGATGCGGCCGGGCTCGATGCCGCAGCTTGCGGAGAGGATGAGTTTTGGCTGGGCATCGTCGATGCGGGTGGCAAGCTCCTTCGCGGCAAAGCCGCCGAACACCACCGAGTGCACCGCGCCGATACGCGCGCAGGCGAGCATCGCGACCACCGCTTCCGGCACCATCGGCATATAGAGGATGACACGATCGCCCTTGGCGACGCCGAAATCCTGCATGATGGCGGCAAGCGCCTGCACCTCGTTCAGCAATTCGGCATAGGTCAGCCTGGTGATGCTGCCCGTCAGGGGCGAATCATGGATTAGCGCGACCTGGTCGGCGCGGCCGCGTTCGACATGGCGGTCGAGCGCGTTGTAGCAGGTATTGACGACACCGCCGACGAACCAGCGGCCGTAGGTTCCCAGGCTGGGGTCGAAGATTTTCTTGGCCGGCTCGACCCAGTCGATCTCCTTGGCCGCTTCGGCCCAGAAGCCTTCGGGGTCGGCGAGCGAGCGCGCATGGACCTCGTGATAGAGACTCTTGCCCTGAATATTCATTCCCGCGCTCCCGTTCCCTTTATTCGGCTGGCCCCGAACCTCGTGGCAGGGCGGGCGTGCCGCCATGACCAGGATCAATTGCCGGCCTTGATTGAGGGCTATTTTCCCGGGAACGGGCCGCGGTTCAAGCTGAAAAGGATGGGTCTTCTCCCTCTCCCCGTTCTTACGGGGAGAGGGGTGGGGTGAGGGGCTGCATACGCAATCAAGGTGAGAGCTGGACTCGCGGAGAGGCCCCCCTCACCCGGAATCTGCTGTCGCAAATTCCGGCCTCTCCCCGCAAGCGGGGGAGAGGCGAAGAGCCCAGCCTCAACTCTCCATCGCGTTCAGCTTCTGCAAGCGCTGCTGCATGACCTTCTTCAAATCATAGCCGGGGCGGCCGAAGCTGGCGTTGCGGAGGCTGAGGAAATCGCGCTGCGTTTTGCGCAGATCGCCGGCAGCGCGCTTGTTCGCCGCCTTCAACACGCGCTCATAGGTCTCGGCGATCTGGCGGTCGAGCACGCCGAGCTGCGGATCGGCGCAGATCACCTTCTCGACCTCGCGCTTGGCCGTGGCGCAATCGAACGAGGGACCGTTGCCGGAAGCCACATTCAGCGCCCGCGGCGGTTCGGTGCCGAACATCGCGATCTCGGCGATCATGGTGCGGCGGCCGCTCGCGGCATTGTCGTTGGCGGGGTCGAGCCGCAAGGCTGCCTCGTAATCGGCCAGGGCCTTCGCGCGCTCGCCCATCTTCTTGTAGAGCACGGCGCGGTTGTTGTAGGTCTTCGCGAAGTTCGGATCGAGCTTGAGGGCGGCATCATAGTCGCTCAAGGCGGCCCCGAGCTCGCCCTTGAACTGGTAGGAATCGCCGCGGTTGGTCAGGAAGTTCGGACGCTGCTCGCGCCGGATCGCCTGGTCGTAATCGGCGATGGCCTTGTCGTACTCGCCAAGCGCAGCATAAGCGAGGCCGCGATTGTCGTAATATTCCGGCTGCTTCGGATCGAGCCTGATCGCCTCGCCGTTGTCGGCGACCGACTTGTCGTACTGGCCGAGCTTTTTCCAGGCCGCGCCGCGGTTGGAATAGGTGCGGGGCCGGTCGGGATCGAGCCGCAAGGCCTCGTCGAAATTCTCGATCGCCTTCTCGTTGTCGCCGCCGAGATAATGGGCCACGCCGCGGTCGGACCAGGCCTGCGCATAATCAGCCTTCAGCTTGATCGCCTGGTCGTAGTCGGCGAGGGCGCGGTCAAGCCGGCGCTGATTTGTGTAGACGACGCCGCGCAGCTCAAAGGCCTCAGCATCCGAAGGATCGAGGTCGATCGCCTTGCCAAGGTCGGCCGCGGCGCGGTTGAGATCGCCGCCGGCCTCTCGCAAGAGGTCGCCGCGCAGGCGCCAGGCCTTTGCATTCTTGCCGTCGAGCGCAATGGCGCGGTCGATGTCGCGCAAGGCCTGGGTGAGGCCGCCCGAGATGTGCGCATGGGCGTCAGCACGGACCAGCAGCGCCGCCGCGCGATCGGCCGCCGCGTTCGAGGTCTGGTCGATGATGGTGCTGCAGGCTGGGATCAGCTCGGCCGGAGCAGCCTTGCTGCCGGCGACACAATCTGCGGCAGCCGAGGCAGAGGTTGCCAGTGCGAAGCTCATGGCCACGCTGGCGAGAAGGATGCGAAGCGAGATTTTCGCAGGCGAAGGCGTTTGCGCGGAGGCGTGAGGGCCGCACATGACACAGTGCTCCGTAACGTCAGGTTTTCACCATTGTCGCGGCGGCGAAGGGATGGGTTCAATGCGGGCTAGTCAGGAGCGTACCACCGCATCATGCCCTCGCCCCGCTTGCGGGGAGAGGCGAAGCCCCTCAATACCCATCCACTCCGTTGATCTGCTGCAGCCTGTCCTGCATCGCCTTCTTCAGATCATAGCCCGGCCGGCCGTATCCGGCATTCCTGTGCGCGATAAACTCGTCCTGCTCGCGCTGGATCTTGCGTGCCTCCGCCGGGCTCTGGGCTTCGCGGAGCACGCGCACATGCGATCCGTAGATCTCGCGGTCGAGATCGGCGAGCTCGTGATTGGCGCAGATCGCTCTCTCCACCGCACGGCGTGCTCGCGCGCAATTGAAGCTGGGCTTGCCGGCGACCGCCATCTGCGCGCCGATCCGCTCGATCTCGCGCGCCATCGCCCTGTGATTGGCCTTGGCCTTCTCGTGGTTCGGATCGATCTTCAGGGCGGCGCCGAAATCCTGTACCGCCTTGGGCTTGTCGCCCTTCCTAAGCCAGAGCTCGCCGCGCGCGTTGAAGATGTCGGCAAGCGTGGGATCAAGTAAGAGCGCGCGGCTGTCGTCGGCGATGGCGCGGTCGATCTGGTCGTGCCGGGCATAGAGCGCTCCCCGCGCGATCAGCGCCTTGATCAGATCCCCCTTCGCCGTCTTCTCATTGTCGATCACGGCGGCACAGGCGGGGGCGGCCTTGTCCATGTCGTCGGCCGCGGCCGCCGAAAGGCAGGGCGCCACATCGACCTGGATCACCGCAGCCGGCTCGCCGCCGGTCGCAGCCTGGGCGGCGGCGAGCGAGAGCGCGCAAAGCAATATGGCAGCTGACGATTGAATGAGGTTTTGGAAGCGCATGCTCGTTGCAGTCGGAAGTCTTGTTTTCGGTCTTATCTGAAGTCACGCCTTAGGTCTTGCCTCGGGACCACACTTTCCATCATACGGCCGGATTGGTGCTAGCTTGTGGCGCCGCTTACACCGGCTTCGGGGACCATCGTGTCGACATTCGAATGGATCATCGTGCTTCTGCTCGGCGCCGTTGCCTTATCGGCGCTGGCGCGGCGGATCAAGGTCCCCTACCCGACCTTTCTCGCCGTCGGCGGCGCGCTGGTGGCCTTCGTGCCGTCCAGTCCGTCCTGGACGCTGGAGCCCGACCTGGCCCTGGCTCTTTTTGTCGCACCGGTCCTGCTCGATGCCGCGTTCGACACCTCGCTGCGCGATCTCCGCAACAATTGGGTTCCCGTCTCGACCCTGGTCGTCGCCGCGGTCGGCCTGACCACGGCCGGCGTCGCCTTCGTCGCGCACAAGCTGATGCCCGAGATGCCATGGGCCGCCGCGGTGGCCCTCGGCGCCATCGTGGCACCGCCCGATGCGGCCGCGGCGGTCGCGATACTGAGCCAGGTCAAGCTGCCCCACCGCATGGTCAAGGTCTTGGAGGGCGAAAGCCTGCTCAACGATGCCAGTGCCCTCCTGATCTATCGCATCGCCGTCGGCGCGGTCGCCACCGAGCATCTGACATGGAGCCAGGTGGCGCCGACCATGGCACTCGCGCTGGTCGGCAGCGTCGTCGCCGGCCTGCTCGCAGCCCGCCTCATCCCGCCGATCATGGAGCGGGTGACGGAAGCCCCAAGCGCCATCATCGTGCAATTCGCCACCACCTTCGTGGTCTGGATCGCCGCCGAGCATCTCGGCCTCTCCGGCATTCTCACCATCGTGGTCTATGCCATGGCGATGGCCCGCTCGGCGGGGCTGCGTATGCCGGCGCGGCTGCGGGTGCCGTCCTATGCGGTCTGGGAGACCACGGTGTTCGTGCTCAACGTGCTCGCCTTCATGCTGATCGGCATGCAGATGCGACCGATCTGGACGCGGCTCGAGGCGGACGTTCGCTGGGAATATTGCGTGGCCGCAGCCTGGATCCTGCTCACGGTGGTGCTGGTCCGGCTGCTCTGGGTGACGTTCTACCGCACCACCTTGCGTGTGCTGGTGGCCCAGGGAATCTATCATCCGAAGGATCCGAAGCAGGTCGCCTCGGCCAAGGGCGGCCTCATCATCTCCTGGTGCGGGATGCGCGGCCTCGTCACGCTCGCCACCGCCTTTGCGCTGCCGGAGAATTTTCCCCAGCGCGACTTCATCGTCTTCATCGCCTTTGCGGTGGTGCTGGGATCGCTGGTGATCCAGGGCCTGACGCTGCGGCCGCTGATCCTGGCGTTCGGCCTGAAGGACGACGATCCCGTCGGCACCGAGGTTGCGCAGGCGCGCGCCGTCGCCTATCGCGCCGCGCTCGATGCGATCGAGAGCGATCCGTCGGAGGAGGCGGAGATCCTGCGGCTCGAATACCGCGCCATCCTGATGCAGGCCGAGAGCGATCCCAACGGCGGCATCGCCAACGGCGAGCTGCCGGCAGATCCCCTGCGCCGCCGCGCCATCGAGGCGGCCCGCAAATCGATCTTCGAGCTCCGCGCCACCGAAGTGATCGGCGACGACGCCTTCCACCGGATCGAAGAGGAGCTCGATCGCGCAGAATTGAGCGCGGGGGGATGAGGCTTCTTTACCTCGCCCCGCTTGCGGGGAGAGGTCGACGCGCGCAGCGCGGCGGGTGAGGGGGTACAGGTCAGTCGGCAGACTCGCACGCGGAGAGAGCCCCTCACCCCGGCCCTCACCCCGTAAGGACGGGGAGAGGGAGAGCGTTGAACCAAACGCCACCTTCCCAGACTCACCCCTGATGACGACCCTGACCGACGACCGTCGTGTACGCGCGCGTGATGCGTCGCCTGCACGATATTTTTATCTCCACATGGCCCTGGCCTGCGCAGCCACCGCCTTTTTAGGCTTCGCGCCGACCTATTGGGTGCCCCTCGCCCACCGGACGTTGTCCGCCAGCCCGGTGATTCATTTTCACGGATTCTTGTTCTTCACCTGGTCGCTTTATTTCGTGCTGCAGACCTGGCTCGCGGCCTCGGGCCGCGTGGTCAATCACCGTTCGCTCGGCATTGCCGGCGTATCGCTGGCGACCGCGATGACGATCTTCGGCTTCCTCGCCTCCGTGCACGTGATGCAGCATTCCGCCGCACTCGGCCAGCGCGAGGCCGGCATCGGCTTCTCGATCGTGCCGATGAGCGGGATCGCGTTCTTCGCGATCGTGTTCGTGCTCGCGATCGTGAACACGCGCAAACCCGAGATCCACAAGCGCCTGATGCTGCTCGCCGCGGTCTCGATTCTCGACGCAGCGATCGCGCGCTGGTTCCTGACCTTCCTCGCCCCTCCCGGACCGCCCGGCCCGCCGCCGGTGCCGGTGACGATCGCGCCGGCCGTCGTCGCCTCGCTGCTGCTCGTCGTCGCCATGGTGCGCGACTGGCGCACTGAAGGCCGCGTGCACCCGGTCTACATCTACGGCACGCTGGCGCTGCTGGCGGTGAAGGTGCTGAACTGGCCGGTCAGCGAAAGCGCGGCGTGGCACGCATTCGCCGGCGGGATATTGGCTCTGGCGCAGTAATCACCGCTGTCGTCCCGGATCGGCGTGCGCTTGTGGCGCGCCTGTTCGGGACGACGACGGAGATTGGAGCTACGCCCCCGCCTTGCAGGTGATCCCGCCGTCGACCACGAGCTCGATCCCCGTCACGTATTTCGACTCGTCCGAGGCCAGGAACAGCGCGGCGTTGGCGACGTCGAAGGCATCGCCCATGTGGCCCATCGGCACTTGCGCGTCGCGGGCGCGCCACATCGCTTCGACATCGCCCTTGGCGTAGCTGTTGGCGAGGCCTGCGGAATGCTCGACCATCGGCGTCTTCATCAGCCCAGGCAGGATCGCATTGACGCGAACATGGTGGCGCGCGAACTCGATCGCCGTGGTGCGCGTCATCTGGTTCATCGCCGCCTTGGAGGTGCCGTAGGTGACGTAGGAGATGCCCATATGGCGGATCGAGGCGATCGAGGAGATGTTGATGATCGAACCGCCGCCCTGCTTCACCATCACGGGGATGACGTGCTTCATGGCGAAATAGGCGCTCTTGAGGTTGACGCTGAAGACGCGGTCCCAGCTCTCCTCGGTCACCTCGACCACGCTGCCCATCTCGGCGATGCCGACATTGTTGTCGAGCACGTCGATGCGGCCATAGGCCTTCAGGCACGCCGCCACCATGGCCTCGATCTCGGCGGGACGCGAGACGTCAGCCGTGAACGCCGTGGCCTTGCCGCCCTCGCCGGTGATGATCTTCGCGGTCTCCTCGGCGGCAGCGCCGTTGCGGTCGACGCAGAACACCTGCGCACCCTCGCGCGCGAAGGTCACCGCGGTGGCCTTGCCGTTGCCCCAGCCCGGACCGATCGAGCCGGCCCCCACCACCATCGCGACCTTGCCCTTGAGCCGATCCATCGTGTTTCTCCCGTTTGTTGTTCTTCTTGTAGCCCGGATGGAGCGCAGCGCAATCCGGGGCAACCATCCGGGCTACGGATCCTTGCAGATTTTCATCTTCGTCGAATGAGCACCAATGGGATGCCCGACAATCTCCGACAGCGTCCGGCACTGTCCGTCATGGCACACCCGCCATTCGCCTGCCGCACCGGAATTGCCGAGCACGACCTCTTGCATCGGAGCCCGCCTCGGCTGCCATTGAAACCAGCCGTCGACCAGCCGCGCCTCG
>RXJC01000450.1 GCA_003963435.1 Bradyrhizobiaceae bacterium
GGTCTTGACGGCCTGCAGGTCCGAGCCGGTGCCGGGCTCGGTCATGGCGATGGCGCCGACCATCTCGCCCGAGGCCATCTTCGGCAGCCAGCGCTTTTTCTGCTCCTCCGAGCCGTAATTGAGGATGTAATGCGCGACGATGGCGCTGTGCACGGAGACGCCGGTCGTCAGCTCCGGCACCGTGCTCTCGAGGTCGTCCAGCACCGCCGCGTCATAGGCGAAGGTGGCGCCCAGCCCGCCATATTCCTCCGGCACGCTCGCCAGCAGCGCGCCCATCTCGCCGAGCCCGCGCCAGGCGAAGCGGTCGACCATCTTCTGCTCGCGCCATTTTTCGGCATGCGGCGCCAGGTCCTTGGCGAGATATTTCCGGAACTGGTCGCGGAACGTGTCCAGCTCTTCGGTCATCCACGACGATCGGTATTGCATCAGCGCCTCGCTCTCAGACAATCAGGCCGCCACCGGCGACGACCACTTGCCCGCTGATATAATTGGATTCCGGGCTGCAGAACAGATAGACGGCGTCGGCTGCCTCTTCCGGCGTGCCGCCGCGGCCGAGCGGGATCATGCGCGACATCGCCTCCAGCATGTGCGGCTGCACGCCGACCTTGATGTCGCGGCCCGCGACGTCGATGGTCTTCTGCTGCGCCTCGATCGGCTGGGTCAGGCGGGTGTTGATGAGGCCGAAGGCGACGCAATTGACGTTGACCTTGTAGCGGCCCCACTCCTTGCACATGGTTCGTGTCAGCCCGATCAGCGAGGCCTTGGCCGAGGAATAGCTCGCCTGTCCGGCGTTGCCGTAGAGGCCTGCGATCGAGGAGATGTTGACGACCTTGCGGAACACCTCGCGGCCCTCCTCGGCTTCCTTTCTGGCGAAGACGCGGATCGGCTCGGCGGCCGCGCGCAGGACGCGGAACGGGGCGACGAGATGGACGTCGAGCATGGCCTGAAACTGCTCGTCCGTCATCTTCTGGATGGTGGAGTCCCAGGTGTAGCCGGCATTGTTGACGATGATGTCGAGCCCGCCGAACTTGTCCAGCGCGGCGCCGACGAAGCGGTCGGCGAAGCCCGGCTCCGAGACGCTGCCATTCACCGCGGCGGCGTCGCCGCCGAGCGCCTTGATCTCTTCCACCACGGCGTTGCCGGGCTCGGCATCGAGATCGTTGACGACGACCCTGGCGCCTTCGTGCGCAAGTTTGAGCGCGATCGCGCGCCCGATGCCGCGGCCCGAGCCGGTGACGAGCGCGACTTTTCCCTGGAGTTTTGCCATTTGCATGTGTCCTGTTGCTGTCACAGCGCGACGACGGCGCTGCCTTCGAGCTTGATCTCGCCGCGATCGTCCCTGGTGGTGAGCGCGAGCCTCGCGCGCCGCTCGCCGGCTTCGGCGAAGAGCTCGGTCACGGTGCCTTCGCATGTCAGCTTGGCGCCGAGCCGGGTGATGGCGACGAAACGGGTCGAAAAATGGCGGAGCCTCGACGGTGGCACCGCATCCGTGAGGGCCTGCCCGAGATAGGCCATCACCAGCATGCCATGCGCGAACACATCGGGAAATCCGGCCGCCTTGGCGAAATCGATATCGACGTGGATCGGATTGTGATCGCCCGATGCGCCGCAATAGAGCGCGAGCGTGTGGCGGGTGATCGGCGGAAAGACCTTGTGGATGAGACGGTCGCCGGCCTTGATGTCTCCGGATGCCGTCATGACGCCACCTCGTTGCGGACGACGATGGTGCGCGCGGTGTCGGCGACATGCACGCCGTCCTGATTGGTCACCTCGCATCGGATGCCGATCAGGGTCATTGCGCCGCCCTTCTTCTCCGTCACGCTGGTCACGCGCGGCCGAAAGGTCAGGGTGTCGCCGACCAGGACCGGCGCGTGATAGGCGAAGCTCTGCTCGCCATGCAGCACGCGGGCGAGGTCGATGCCGAGCGCGGTGAACATCTCGAAGGGGTCGTCGACGTCCATCATCTCCAGGCAGAACAAATAGGTCGGCGGCACCGGCATGCCGGTGAATCCGGCCGCCCGCGCAGCATCGGCATTGCGGTAGACCGGGTTCTCCTCACCCAGCGTGTTGAGGAAGTAGCGGAGGCGACCCGGCTCCACGTGCGCGGTGACGGGCGTGAAGCTGCGCCCTACGGCGGACTGATCGACCATGGATGTCAGTGCCGCTTGTAGAGCGTGACGACGCAGGCGCCGCCGAGGCCCAGATTGTGCTGGAGTGCGACCTTCGCGCCCTCGACCTGCGTGGGACCCGCCGTGCCGCGCAACTGCCGCGTCAGCTCGTAGCATTGCGCGAGCCCGGTGGCGCCGAGCGGATGTCCCTTCGACAGCAATCCGCCGGACGGATTGGTCACGATCCGGCCGCCATAGGTGTTGTCGCCGTCATTGATGAACTTGCCGGCCTCGCCCTCGCCGCAGAGGCCGAGCGCCTCGTAGGTGATCAGCTCGTTGTGGGCGAAGCAGTCGTGCAGCTCGACGACGTCGAGATCGTCAGGCCCGATTCCGGCGCTCTCGTAAACCCGGCTTGCCGCCTCTTTTGCCATGTCGTAGCCGACCAGCTGCATCATGTCGCCGGCCCGGAAGGTCGAGGGCGTGTCGGTCGTCATGCTCTGCGCCGCGATGCGCACCTGCTTGCCGAGGCCGTGCTTGTCCGCGAACCGCTCGGACACCAGCACGGCGGCGGCTCCGCCGCAGGTCGGCGGGCACGCCATCAGGCGCGTCATCACGCCCGGCCAGATCACCTGGTCGTTCATGACGTCGTCCGCGGTGACCTCCTTGCGGAAAAGTGCGAGCGGATTGTTCTTGGCATGGCGGCTCGCCTTGGCGCGCACCTTGGCGAAGGCGTCGAGCGGGGTGCCGTATTTCTTCATGTGGCTGAGCCCGGCGCCGCCGAAATAGCGCAGCGCCAGTGGAATGCCGGGGGCGTCGATCAGCTGGTCCGCAGCCGCGTCGAATTCCTCGAACGCGCTAGGACGATCGGTATAGACGCTGCCGAGCGCGCCCGGCTTCATCTGCTCGAAGCCGACCGCCAGCACGCAATCCAGCGCGCCGCTCGCGATCATCTGCCGCGCCATGAACAGCGCGGTCGACCCGGTCGAGCAATTGTTGTTGACGTTGACGATGGGGATGCCGGTCATCCCGACATGGTAGAGCGCGCGCTGCCCGCAGGTGGAATCGCCGTAGACATATCCCGCATAGGCCTGCTCGACCTTCTCGTAACCGAGGCCGGCATCCGCAAGCGCCAGCTTGACCGCCTCCGTCCCCATCTCGTGATAGGGCGCGCTGGCGCCCGGCTTGGCGAAGGGAATCATGCCGACCCCTGCGACGATGACGTCAGACATCGCTTCCTCCAAATAAATTACCCATTGGACTTTTTCTTACCCGTGGGTAACATATCGGCCGATGTCCCCCGGAGTCAACCGACCGAGCATGGATTCAGCGCCGCCCGCTCCACCCTCATCGCCGCCGTCTTCGGCGCCATCTTCCCCTTGGCTGCCGTTCGAGAGCCGCCGCCGCGCCCGCGACGAAAAGCGCGAGGCGGTGCTCCGCGCCGCCGTCCAGCTGTTCCTGGAGCAGGGGTATCATCGCGTGACGCTGAACGAGGTCGCCGAGCGGCTGAACATCACCAAGCCCGCGCTGTACAATTATTTCCGGGGCAAGGACGAGATCCTGTTCGAATGCTGGTCGATGGGCGCCGAGCTCGTCGACAGCGTGATCACCGAGATCAACGCCGGCGGCGGTTCCGGCCTCGCCAAGCTGCGCAAGCTGGTCCACGCCTATGCCGCGCTGATGGCGACCGACTTCGGGGCGAGCCTCGTGCGCTTTGATCTGCGTGACCTGACCGAGCGCAACGCCGCTGTCGCGCGCGACGCCAAGAAGCGGATCGACGCCACCTTCCGGCGCTACATCACCGGCGGAATTGCCGATGGTTCGATCGGGCCGTGCGATCCCAAGCTTGCAGCGTTCGCCATCGCAGGCGCGCTCAACTGGATCGGCCATTGGTATCGCCGCGACGGCGCGCTGTCGCCGACCGAAATCGCCGACGAGTTCACGGTTCGTCTGACGGAAGGCCTGGCGGCCGAGAGCCGACAACAGATGACAAAGAAGACGCCGAGAGCGCCGCAACGGCGCGACTCAGGGCGCAAGACACCAGGGAAGAAGCGCACAGGAGCAACGCGATGAACATCACGCACGGACTGCGGCGCGCGCTGCAGATCAACCCGAAGGGGCTCGCCACCGTCTATGGCCAGCGGCGCCGCAACTGGGGCGAACTCGGAGAACGTGTTGCAAGGCTGGCCGGCGGCCTGCGCACGCGCGGCATCGAGGACGGCGACCGCGTCGCGGTGCTGTCCTTCAACTCGGATCGCTACCTCGAGCTTTATCTGGCAACGGGCTGGGCGGGCGGCGTGATCGTGCCGCTCAACATCCGCTGGAGCGCCCTTGAGAACGAGGATGCGCTGCGCGACTGCCGTGCCTCCGTTCTGCTGGTCGACAAGGCCTTTGCTCAGGTCGGCGCGCAGCTCGCCGGCGCCCTTCCCGGGTTGAAGCTGATCTATGCCGACGACGGCGAGGTGCCGGCCGGAATGGAGAGCTATGAGGATCTGGTCGCGGGCAGCGCCCCGGTTGCTGATGCCATGCGCAACGGCGAGGATCTCGCCGGCATCTTCTACACCGGTGGGACCACCGGACGCTCGAAGGGCGTGATGCTCAGTCACCAGAACCTGATGGCCAATGCTCTCAACGCCCTCGGTGAAGGTCTTTTCCCGGCGAGCACGACCTATCTGCATGCGGCGCCGATGTTTCACCTCGCCAACGGGGCGGCGATGTATTCGCTGCTGCTCTCCGGCGGCTCCAACGTGATCGTTCAGGGCTTCACGCCCGAAGGCGTGATGGCCGCGATGCAGAACGAGCGCGTCACCGACGTGTTGCTGGTGCCCACGATGATCCAGATGTTCGTCGATCACACCGCGATTGGAAACTACGACCTGTCGTCGCTCAGGCACATCATCTATGGCGCCTCGCCGATCAGCGAAGCCGTGCTCGACCGTGCCGCGCGCGCATTGCCGCATGTGCGCTTCACCCAGGCTTACGGCATGACCGAATTGTCCCCGATCGCGACGCTGCTGCATGCCGGCGAGCATGTCGGAGAAGGGCGCAGAAAGGGCCGTCATCGCGGTGCGGGCCGCGCCACGCTCGGCTGCGAGGTGCGGATCGTCGACGAGAATGACCAGCCCGTGCCGGCGGGCGCGGTCGGCGAGATCGTGGTGCGCGGCGACACCGTGATGATGGGCTATTGGGAGCGGCCGGAGGAGACCGCGCGGGCCGTGGTCGACGGCTGGATGCATACCGGTGATGGCGGCTACATGGACGAAGACGGCTTCATCTACGTCGTCGACCGCGTCAAGGACATGATCATCTCGGGCGGCGAGAATGTGTACTCGGTCGAGGTCGAGAACGCGCTGGCGCAGCACCCGTCGGTGCTGCAATGCGCGGTCATCGGCGTTCCCAACGAGCAATGGGGCGAGCAGGTTCATGCCGTCGTGGTCAAGCGCGGCGGCGTGGAGGTGTCACCCGGCGAGCTGATCGAGTTCACGAAGACGTTGATTGCCGGTTACAAATGTCCCCGCAGCATCGAGATCACCGAGACGCCGCTGCCGCTGTCGGGCGCCGGCAAGGTGCTGAAGCGCGAGCTGCGCAAGCCGTTCTGGGAGGGACGGGAACGGCGGGTCAGCTGATCGCCTGGGTTTGAACGAGGCTCGGCCACGAAGCTGCGAAGTCTGTTTGCAGATCGCGATCACGCAGGTACCATCGGCGCAGTGCATCGGGAACATTCAGCCTTGGTCGAGACGCGTGAGCTCAAGCTCGACATCGAACGCATCGGCGCGGTCTCGGCGATCCTGACCCGCCCGGACCGTGCGCGCGCCTGCTACGTGCTGGCGCATGGTGCGGGCGCCGACATGCGGCATCTCTTCATGGAGAAGGTCGCAGCAGGTCTCGCCGACCGCGGCATTGCGACGTTCCGTTTCAATTTTCCCTATATGGAAGAGAAGAAGGGACGCCCCGACCAGCCGGCGGTGGCGCACGCGGCTGTCCGCGCGGCGGTCGCGGAGGCGGCGCGGCTCTGCCCCGGCGTGCCGCTGGTCGCGGGCGGCAAATCGTTCGGCGGGCGCATGACCTCGCAGGCGCAGTCGAAGGCACCGCTGCCCGGCGTCATGGGGCTCGCCTTCCTCGGCTTCCCCCTGCATGCCGCCAAGAAGCCGTCGTCCGAGCGGGCCGAGCACCTCGCCGGCGTCGCGATCCCCATGCTGTTCCTGCAGGGCACGCGCGATGGGCTTGCCGATCTCGGCTATCTCAAGCCCGTCATCGCGGCGCTCGGGGCGAAGGCAACCCTGCATGAGATCGAAGGTGGCGACCATTCCTTCGCGGTGCTGAAGAAGTCCGGCCGCAGCAACGAGGAAGCGCTCACCGAAGTGCTCGACACGCTCGCGGCCTGGATCGATGGGCTGGCCTGAAGCTCAGGCGGAATACAGCCCCTTGTCGCGCGCCTTCTGGATCGCGAGTGCGGCGATCAGGTCGAGTGTCGGCGTCGACAGGCCGGCGGTGCGGGCGAAGGCGGCCGGCGCTCTGACCAGCACGTCGATCTCCATGGCGCGGCCGAGCTCGTAGTCCTGCAGCAGCGACGGCTTGTGGTTGGGCGCGGGGCCGCTGCGCGTGACGCGCTTGACCTCGGGAATGAAATGCTGGGCGATGTCGTTGGCCTCGTTCAGCATGCGCGGGATGACCTCGGTGAAGGCAGGGTCGTCGCGCACGCCGCGCGCGGTCTGGCCGGTGAGCAGGCACAGCACCGACAACGACATGTTGGTCAGCAGCTTTGACCAGATCGCCTCGCGGATATCGGCGACGGGCGGCGATTCCAGCCGTGCGTCGTTGAACACGTTGCGCAGCTTCGTGATGCGCTCGCAATTGCGGTCGTCGCATTCGCCGATCAGCACGCGGTTGCGGTCCGGGGTCAGGTTCTGCACCACGCCGGGCGCGGTCACCTCGTTGGAGGAGAAGACGACACCGCCGATGATCCGCTCCTTCGGGATGCAGGCGCGCAGGCGTCCGCCGGGGTCGAGAAAGGAGATGTCCGGCGGGGTCGGGTGCCGCGGCGGCAGGCCGATCCCGTACCACCAGGGAATGCCGTTCTGGGCGAACACGATGGCGGTGTCGTCCTGCAGCAGCGGCTTGATGCTGGATACCAGCCCCGGCAGCGCGGTCGCCTTGAGCGTCGAGATCACGACGTCCTGCGGCCCGAGCTGGGCCGGATCGCCCGATGCGTTCACCTTGGCGGAAACCTCGGAATCGCCGACCCGCAGCTTGAGGCCGCCTGCGCGCGCCGCCTCCAGATGCGCCCCCCGCATCACGCATGAAACGTCATGGCCGGCCCGCGCCAGCCGTACCGCGATGTGGCTGCCGACGGCGCCCGCGCCGAAAATGCAGATGCGCATGATGATTCCCTGGTCCCAAACTGTCGCCCCTCGCCACCATGACACAAGCCGCCATGCGATGGACGCGACCGCCCCACGCTGGAAAGATATGGATCGGGACGCGTTGCCTCGGCCATAGTGCACGCCAAGCAAATGAACCGGAGGGATCGCCGATGACTGCCAGCCCCGTCCTGTGGACTCTCGACGAGCGTGGGGTTGCGACCGTCACGTTGAACCGGCCGGAGGTCAACAACGCCTATGACGGCGCGCTGATCGCGGGCGTGCTCGCGGCGATGGACGAGCTGGGGAAGAAGCCCAATTTGCGCGTGGTCGTGCTCCGGGGCAACGGCAAGCACTTCCAGGCCGGCGCCGATCTGAAATGGATCAACGGCGTGCGGCCGCAATCGGCCGAAGCCAACGAAGCGGCCTCCCGCGCGACCTTCGAAGCGGTGCAACGGCTCAACACGCTGCCGATCCCGACCGTCGCCTTGGTGCAAGGCGGCTGCTTCGGCGGCGGCACCGGCGTGATCGCGGCCTGCGACGTCGTGATTGCCGCGGACAACGCGCTGTTCTCGATCACCGAGGTGCGCTGGGGCCTGACGGCGGCGATCATCATCCCGCAGCTTTGCGATGCCATCGGCGTCCGGCAGGTCCGCCGCTATGCGCTCACGGGCGAACGTTTCGGCGCTGAGGATGCCCGCCGCATCGGCCTCGTCCACGAGGTGGTGCCGCTCGCCGATCTCGAATCCGCAGGCGCCAAGGTGGTCGAGCAACTGCTCGCCAACGGGCCGGAGGCGATGGCCGAGACCAAGAAGCTTGCGCTGGAGAGCTCCTTCGGCGGCATGGCCGTGGACGACGCGGCGTATACGCGGCTCGTGCAGCTGCATTCGCTGAAGCGGCAGAGCGCGGAAGCGGCGGAGGGGTTGGCTTCGTTCGCCGAGAAGCGGGCAGGGAGGTGGGGCGGTGCGAAGGGCTGAACGTCAACAGCCGCGGCAGATATTGTTGATGCTGCGATAGACCGCTTCGTCGTCCTGCCGCATCTGCCGCAGCGTTTCGAGCGTCGTGCTTTCGCCGGTCGGTGCGGGCGGCTTGCGTTTCGCCGCGAGCTCGTCCTCCTGTCGCTTGTAGCAGGCCTCGCGATCGGGCTTGGCCTGGATGAAGCGGCAGTTTTGCTCCACGGCCGCGGCGGGAGCTGCGGAGATCGCAAGAGCGACGAGGGCGGGCAGGGCGAATTTCACGACGATCGAATCCATGGCGGCCGTTCTCTCAGGTTCGCCATTCCCAAGCAACCATCTTGCGCCAGGCTTGTAGCCCGGATGAAGCGAAGCGTAATCCGGGGCCGGCCCCCCCTCATCGCCCGACTGTCCCGCGTGGCACGAACCCCGGATTGCGCTTCGCTCCATCCGGGCTACGGCACCGCTGCTTACAGCGACGTCGCCAGTGACGTTTTCAGCAGTGTCAACAGCGCCTGCACCGCGGCGGCGTTGCGCCGTCGCTCGGGGATCGCGGCTTTTACCCATAGCTCCGGAATCGGAAAATCGCGCAGCACCGGCTTCAGCGCGCCGTCACGCAAGGCATCCGCCACGAGATAATGCGAGAGCAGCGCGATGCCGTTGCCGGCGATGGCGCTGCGCGCCAGCACGTGTCCCTCGTTGGAGGAGAGCAGCGGGCTGACCTGGATGCTGATGCGCCCGCGGGGTCCGTCGAAGACCCATTCGGGTCCGGTCGGCAGAAAGCTGAGGCAGCGATGCTCGACGAGATCGCGCGGATGCTTTGGCGTACCATGCTTCTTCAAATAGGCCGGTGAGGCGCAAAGCAACCGCTTCAGCGCGCACAGCGGCTCGTCGACCACGCCGCCGAAGGAATGCGGGAAGGCGCCGATGGCGATGTCGAAACCTTCGGTGACAGGATCGACCGGGCGGTCGATCAGTACGATATCGAGCTTGAGCTTCGGGTTCTGGGTCTGGAACGCGCTGAAGACATCGGCGAGGCGCGCCACCGTTAGCGAGGTCGGGGCTTTGATGCGGAGGTGATCGACGAGATCGTGGCCCTTCTCGCCCATGCGCGAGAGCAGGTCGGTGGCATCAGTCACCACGCCGCGTGCGCGATGCACATAGCGCTGCCCGGCTTCGGTGAGGCGCAGCTGCCGGGTCGAGCGATGAAACAGCGGCGTGCCGATCCGCGCCTCCAGCTGCGTGACGCGCTTGGCGACGACCGAAGTCGAGACGCCGAGCTTTCGCGCAGCGGCGGAGAAACCGGCGGTATCCGCGGTGGCGAGGAAGGCCTGCAGGTTCACGAGGACGTCCATCGACCTTTCTCGATTCGCGAAAGCTGATCGTCTATTTTGATGGATTGTAGTCGTTCTCGCGTTAATTCATAGTCGACCCCAAGCAAGAGAATTTGGGAAGGAACGCGCCATGCGGGCCACGACGATCGAAGAACCGGCACGGCGGGTGCCGCTCTATGGCGAATACGAAGTCGTCGTGCTCGGCGGCGGCCCGGCCGGCATCGTGGCGGCGGCTTCAAGTGCGCGGGCCGGGCGCAAGACGCTGCTGATCGAGCGTTACGGCTTCCTCGGCGGCATGGGCACCGCGGCCGGCGTCACCAATTTCTGCGGCCTGCACGGCAATGTCCACGGCGAGCATCGGCGGCTGGTGCAGGGCATGGCCTCCGAGCTGCTGGCGCGGATCGATCGGCTCGGTGGCCTCAACACCCCGCATCTGATCCTCGGCAAGGTCTTCGCCCAGGCCTATGACACCGCGGCCTACAAGATCGCGGCCGACGAGCTGCTCGCCAGCCACAGGGTGCACATCCTCTTCCACGCGCTCGGCGCCGGTGTGGTGATGGGCGACAACAGCCGTATCGACGCGCTGCTGGTCGAGACCAAGGCCGGCCGGCAGGCGGTGCGATCGGAAATCTTCATCGACTGCTCCGGCGACGGCGATCTCGCGGTGTGGGCCGGTGCGCCGTTCGAGATCGGCGACGAGCACGGCCATCCGCTCTATCCCTCCATGATGCTGCGCCTCAACGGCATCGATCCCGCCAAGGCGGGCGAGGCCTGGCGCACCATTCCGCAATTGATGGAGAAAGCGAGCGCGGCCGGCACGCATCAGTTTCCGCGCAAAAGCGCGATCGTGCGGCCGCAGAAGTCCGGCATCGAATGGCGGGTGAACTTTACGCAAGTGGCGCGAGAGGACGGCCACGCCATCAACGGCGTCGAGCCCGACGATCTCACCCGCGGCGAGATCGAGGGCCGCAAGCAGGCGCTCGCCGCGTACGAGTTTTTGCGCAGCACCGTCCCGGGCTTTGAGAAATCCTACATCGTCGATCTGCCGCCGCAGCTCGGCATCCGCGAGACCCGCCGCGTCAAGGGCGGCTATCAGCTCAGCGGCGAGGACGTGCTCGGCTGCGCCTCGTTCGAGGACTCCATCGGCGTCAACGGCTGGCCGATCGAGGCCCATGTTCCCGGCGACGTCGTCTTCACCTTTCCGCCCATCCCGGAATCGCGCGGCTATAACGAGCTGCCTTACCGGATGCTGGTGCCGGAAGGGGTCGACAATCTCCTGGTCGCCGGCCGCTGCGCTTCGATGACCCATGAGGGCCAGTCGGCGGCGCGGGTCTCGGGGGCCTGTTTCGTGATGGGCGAGGCGGCCGGTTCCGCCGCCGCGCTGGCGCTGTCGGGAAACCGGATCCCCCGCGAAATCCCCATTGAAAAGTTACAGGAAACGTTGAAACAACAGGGCGCCTTCATCGGCCGGGACCAAATGGTGCCGGAAGGATTGTGACGGGCTTGCGATAGAACGACCAAGACAGCGACGGCGGAGGGAACGGGATGATCGGAATGATGCGGCTCGCGCTTGCGGGCCTTCTGGCGCTCACGACGATGGGCACGGCGCGGGCCGAGGATGCGCTGAAGGCCAGGATCGGCGTGCTCCGCCTGTCGTCCTCCGCGCCGGTCTTCATCGCGCAGGACAAAGGCTATTTCCGCGAGGCCGGCTTGGAGGTCGAGCTGAAATTCTTCGACGCGGCGCAGCCGATCGCGGTCGCGACCACCTCGGGCGACGTCGACTTCGGCATCACCGCCTTCACCGCCGGTCTCTACAATCTCGCCGGCAAGGGCACGCTGAAGGTGATCGGCGGCATGAGCCGTGAGAAGGCCGGCTATCCCCTGATCGGCTATTTCGCCAGCAACAACGCCTATGCGGCCGGGCTGAAGACGCCGAAGGACCTTGCCGGCAAGCGCGTGGCGATGACGCAGGTCGGCTCCTCCTTTCACTATTCGCTCGGCCTGCTCGCCGACAAATACGGCTTCAAGCTTGCGGACGTGAAGATCGTGCCGCTGCAGTCGCTGTCGAATGCGGCCGCCGCGCTGAAGGGCGAGACCGTCGATGCCGCGCTGCTTCCCGTTTCAACGGCGCGAAAGCTGATGGACGAGGGCGGCGCGAAATTCTTGGGCTGGGTCGGCGACGAGACGCCCTGGCAGCTGGGCGCGGTGTTCGCCTCGCCGAAGACGCTGACCAACAAGGCGCTGGTGACCAAGCTGCTCGCAGCGCTGGCCAAGGCTGACCGCGAATATCACGACGTCATCCTGGCCTCGATGAAGGACGGTGTTGCGCCGATCAACGACAAGACCAAGCCGTTGCTCGAGATCATCGCCAAATACACCAACCTGCCGGTGGAGCAGGTGGTCGGCAACTGCGCCTATATTGATCCCGACGGCAAGCTCGACGTGAAGAACGTCGACAACCAGATCAAATGGCTGCAGGAGCAGGGCTTCGCCGACAAGGGCTTTGACGCGGATGCGATCATCGCCAAGGACTACGTGAAGGCGGATTGATGTTGACGGTGAAGACCCGCGCGACAGGCCATCTGCCACCCTCCCTTGGAGGGGGAGGGTCGATCGCGCCGGCGATGCGCAGCATCGTCCGGAGCGAGCGGGGTGGGGTGAGCCACGGCGGCAGTCTCTCGGTCGTTCGCTTCCACCATGCGAGGAAAATTCGAGGGCAGGCGTTGTCAGCACCATCGCGGATGGACTGTCACCCCACCCCGGTTCGCATTTCGCTTGGCTCAATGCGAACCGAGCCTCCCCTTCCAGGGGAGGGTGAAGAGAGCGGGAGCGCCGCATGGACCTGATCGCCAACCACATCACCCACCGCTTCGGCGATCTCGCCGTGCTCGACGACGTCTCGTTCACCGTCGGCGCCGGCGAGGTGGTGGCGATCGTCGGGCCCTCCGGCTGCGGCAAGAGCACGCTGCTGTCCATCCTAGGTGGTCTGCTGCAGCCGACCTCTGGCGCGCCCGAGCTGCGTGGGGCGCCGCCGTCGGACAGCCTCAATCCGCTCACCTTCGTGTTCCAGGATTTTGCGCTGCTGCCCTGGGCCACGGTGGAAGCGAACGTCGAATTCCCGCTGCTGCACACCCAGCTCTCGGCCGCGCAGAGGCGCGCGCTGGTCGACGATGCCTTGCGCCGCACCGGCCTGACCGATTTCCGACAGGCGTATCCAAAGCAGCTCTCCGGCGGCATGCGGCAGCGCGTCGGCATCTCGCGTGCGCTCGCGGTGAAGCCCGCCATCCTGCTGATGGACGAGCCGCTCTCGGCGCTGGATTCTCAGACCCGCGAGCTGCTGATGGAGGATTTCGTTCGCCTGCTCGCCGATGGCGGCATGGGCGCGGTCTATGTCACCCATAATCTCGAAGAGGCGGCGCGGCTCGCTGATCGCATCGTGGTGCTGTCGCGGCGACCCGGCCGCATCCGCGAGGTCGTGACCGTGCCGATGACGCGCGCGGCGCGTGGCGAAGTTGCGGCGCGCGAAAAACTGCTGGCGCTGCAGAACCAGATCTGGTCGTTGATCCGCAACGAAGCCATCGACGCCGAGCGCGAGGTCCAGCATGCTTGATCGTGCGGGCCTACCTGCAAAGGACGAGGCGACGCGGCGCGTGCGTTTCCGTGGCGCGGGTTTCGTGCCGGCCTCGAGCCGCTACGGCGGCTGGATCGCGCTCGCCCTCGTCATCGCGATCTGGCAGGCCGCCGGTAGCACCGGCCTCGTCAATGCGCTGTTTCTGCCGACGCCTTCTGCAATCGCCCGGGCGCTCTACCAGCTCGCGGTCTCGGGCGCACTCTGGCAGCATCTGTCGGCTTCGCTGCTGCGCATCGGCGTCGGCTGGATGCTCGGCACCGCGGCTGGCGTCGCCGTCGGATTTGCGATCGGCCTGTCGCGCCTGGCGCGCAGCGTCGGCATCACCTTCATTTCCGCGCTGTTTCCGATTCCCAAGATCGCGCTGCTGCCGCTCTTGATTCTCTGGCTCGGCATCGGCGAAGAGCCCAAGATCGCGACCATTGCGCTCGGGGTGTTCTTCTCGACCGCGATCTCGGTCTATAGCGGCGTCGACGCCGTGCCGCGCAACCTGATCCGCATGGCGCAGAGCTTCAACGTGCCCTTCGCCACCATCGTGCGCAAGGTGATCTGGCCGGGCGCGCTGCCCGCAATCCTCGCCGGCTTCCGCATCACGGCCTCCGTCGCGCTGCTCCTCGTCGTCAGCGCCGAGATGATCGGCGCGCAATACGGCATCGGCGCCTTCGTGCTGCAGGCCGGCAATCTGATGCAGACCGATCAGCTTCTTGCGGGCGTTGTGATCCTGTCAATATTTGGCCTCGCGGTCGGCAAGGTGATCGGCTGGCTGGAGACGCGGCTGCTGCACTGGCGGTAGGAACAAACGCAAAAATGATGAGGACGTAGGCGAGCGCCACAAACCAGGTCGTCATGCCCGGGCTTGACCCGGGCATCCACGTCTTTCCTCGGGCGGCACGTGGATGGCCGGGTCAAGCCCGGCCATGACGGAGGATAGAGTGGAGCCTCACGCGTTGCCGCGATCTTCGCGGAACAGGTCCAGCTTCTGCTGCACCGGCCGGTCCGAGAAGCTGAACAGCACCGCATCCTCATCCGCCTCATGCGTGACCCAGTGCCAGCTTGGCACCACGAACAGATCGCGCGGGCCCCATTCGAACACGGCATCGCCGATGCGGCTGCGGCCCTTGCCCTCGATCGGGCAGAACACGGTGGCATCGGTCGAACGATAGCGCGCGGTCTTGAAACCCTTCGGCAGCAGCTGGATGAAGGTGCCGATGGTCGGCATGGCGAAATCGCCGGTCTCGGGGTTGCTGAACTTCAGCTTCAGCCCGTGGCAGGCGTCCCACTCCTGGCTCGTCCGCGCCTTCTCCAGCGCCTCGCGGGTGTAGGCGTAGGGATAGCTGAAGATCGGCGAGGTCTTCGAGCTCCGCTTCACGTCGACCGGCAGCAGGTTGTGGCCGTAGCGCGCAAAGCTGTCGCCGGCGGGTTTTGTGATCTTCTGCTGGTCCTCTTTCGATCCTTCCGCGAAGGAGCAGTCGAAGAACTGCACCATGGGAATGTCGAGGCCGTCGAGCCAGAACATCGGCTGATCGGTCTCGTTGGAATGATCGTGCCAGGTCATCGACGGCGTGATGATGAAGTCGCCGGGCTCCATCGCGGTGCGCTCGCCGTCCACCGCGGTGTGTGCGCCCTTGCCTTCGAGCACGAAGCGCAGCGCGGACTGGCTGTGGCGATGCGCGGGCGCGACATCGCCGGGCACCACCATCTGCACGCCGGCATAGAGCGAGGTCGTGATCTTGGACTGCCCGCGCAGGCCGGGGTTTTCGAGCACCAGCACGCGCCGCTCGGCTTCCTTGGCGGTGATGAGCTTGCCGGCTTCCGTCATGTAGTTGCGGACGACGTCGAACTTCCAGAGGTGCGGCCGGCAGGCGCTCCTCGGCTCCGGCGTGATCAGATCGCTCATCACCGTCCACAGCGCGGTGAGGTTTTCGCCGTCGATCTTCTTGTAGAAGGCCTCGCGTTCCGGCGTCTTGGTCACGGCTTCCATGGCGGCGCTCCCGTTCGTTTGTTAATTGACAGTATACTGACGATCTAGGTAGCGTCAATGAGATCCAAACGCGTTACAAGGCAGTCGTTCCGGGGCGGCTCGCAGAGCCGAACCCGGAATCTCGAGGTTCCGGGTTCTCGCTTCGCGAGCCCCGGAACGACGGAAAATAAGAGGGAGGGTCCCAATGAAGCTGCACGGCTATTTCCGCTCCAGCGCCGCCTACCGGGTGCGGATCGCGCTGAACCTGAAGGGCCTCAAGGCCGCGCATCTGCCGCATCATCTGCGCAAGGGCGAGCAATGCGCCCCCGCCTATCTCGCCATCAATCCGCAAGGCCTCGTGCCTGCGCTGGAGAACGATGCCGGCGCGGTGCTGACCCAATCGGTGGCGATCATCGAATGGCTCGACGAAACGCACCCCAATCCGCCGCTGCTGCCGGAGGATCCCTTGCAGCGCGCCAAGGTGAGGGCGTTCGCGCTGGCGATCGCCTGCGACACCCATCCGGTGCAGAACCTGAAGGTGCTGGCGCGGCTGCGCGAGCTCGGCCTTGCCGAAGAGAAAGTCCAGGACTGGGCCGCCTGGGTCAACCGCGAAGGACTGTCGGCCTGCGAGACGCTCATCAAGGACGAGAAGGGGCCGTTCTGCTTCGGCGATGCGCCGACGCTGGCCGATCTCTGCCTCGTGCCGCAGCTTGCGAACGCGCGTCGCTTCGGCGTCGATGTCTCGGCCTATCCGCGCCTGCTCAAGGCCGAGGCCGCAGCCAAGGCGCTGCCGGCGTTCGCCGATGCCGCGCCGGAGAAGCAGCCCGATGCCGAGTAAGCCGTCCGCTCCGATCACGATCGATGCCGTCTATGCCGCGCCGGGCTATCTGTTCCGGCGCATGCAGCAGATCGCGGTCTCGATCTTCATGGAAGAGTGCAAGGCGTTCGACCTGACCCCGGTGCAATATGCGGCGCTGATCGCGATCCACACCCATCCCGGCATCGACGCGACGCGGCTGTCGGCGGTGATCGCCTTCGATCGCTCCACGCTCGGCAGCGTGATCGAGCGGCTGCAGGCCAAGGACTATGTCGAGCGCAAGCCGGCGCCAGAAGACAAGCGGATCAAGCTGCTCTACCTGACCAAGTCCGGCGCCGCGATCCTGCGCGAGATCATCCCCGCCGTCGAGCGCGCTCAGGCGCGCATGCTGGAGCCGCTGAAGCCCGCCGACCGCAAGACGCTGCTGGGGCTGATGTCGCAGCTCGTCGACCTCAACAACGAAGCCTCGCGCGTGCCGCTGCGCGCGGAGGATGCGCTGGA
>RXJC01000169.1 GCA_003963435.1 Bradyrhizobiaceae bacterium
GCGCAATTCGTCGCGGCGGGGATGGCCGGAGACGTGGACCAGCGCGTCGCGGTCGGTGATGATCTCGACGCCCTGCAGCACCAGATTGTTGACGATCGAGCCGACCGCCTTCTCGTTGCCCGGGATGGTGCGCGAGGAGAAGATGACGCTGTCGCCGCGGTTGAGGGTGATTTCGGGATGGTCGTCATTGGCGATGCGCGCCAGCGCCGCGCGCGGCTCGCCCTGGCTGCCGGTGCACAGCGCCAGCACCTTGTCCTGCGGCAGATGGCCGTAGACCTCGGGCGAGCGGAAATTCTGCACGCCGTCGAGATAGCCGGTCTCGCGCGCGACCTGCACCACGCGCTCCATGGCGCGGCCGACCACGACGACCTCGCGGTCGGCGGCCTTGGCGGCGGCGGCCACGGCCTTGATGCGGGCGACGTTGGAGGCGAAAGTCGTCACCGCGACACGGCCCTTGGCAGCCTTCACGAGGTCGATGATGGTGCGGGCCACCTCGGCTTCCGACGGAGAGCGGCCGTCGCGCACCGCGTTGGTGGAATCGCCGATCAAGGCGAGCAGACCCTCCTCGCCGAGCTCCCGCAGCCGCTTCTCGTCGGTCGGCCGGCCCAAAGTCGGGGTCGGGTCGATCTTCCAGTCGCCGGTGTGCAGCACCGTGCCGGCCGAGGTGTGGATCGCCAGCGCGTGCGCCTCGGGAATCGAATGCGCGACGGGGATGAACTCGACGTTGAACGGGCCGACATCGACGCGGCCGCCCGACGGCACCACCGTCACCGGAATCTTCGGCGCGTTGCGCTCGGCGGCGCATTTGGCCTCGAACAGCGCGGCGCTGAACTGCGTCGCATAGATCGGACATTTCAGCTTCGGCCAGAGGTCGATGATGGCGCCGAAATGGTCCTCATGGGCGTGGGTCAGCACCAGACCCATCAGGTTCTTGCGTTCCTTCTCCAGGAAGGAGATGTCGGGCATGATCAGGTCGATGCCCGGCAGATGCTCCTCGTCGCCGAAGGAGACGCCGAGATCGACCGCCATCCAGGCGCGCTGCTGGCGGTTGCCGAGGCCGTAGATCGACAGGTTCATGCCGATCTCGCCGACGCCGCCGAGCGGCGCAAACACCAGTTCCTCGGGCTTCGCCATCACGCAACTCCCACGGAGGCGACCGGGCCGAAGAACACCTCGCCCGCGGCCACCGGCACGCGGCGGCCTTCCGCGGTGCGCACGATCAGGCAGCCGGTGTCGTCGATGGTGTCAAAAAAGCCTTCCAGCGTCATCGTTCCCGTGTGGATCGCGACCTTCTCGCCGAGGCCGGCCGCGCGCTCCAGCCACAGTTTGCGGATCTCGGCAAAGCCGCGGCCATTGTCCCAGATGCCGCGGAACTCGACCCAGGCGTCGGACAGCGCCGAAAACAGCTCCTCGGCACTGATCTGGACGCCGAGCGCGGCCAGCGACACCGCCGGCGTCGGGGTCCCCTCGGGCGCCGCGACGACATTGGTGCCGATGCCAACGACGATGGCGAGACGGTCGCCGACGGCCTCGGCCTCGAGGCCAATGCCGACGAGCTTCTTGCCGTTGGCCAGCACGTCATTGGGCCATTTCAGGGCGTAGCGGGGACGGCCCCCGCCAAGGCGGAGCACAGCTTCGAGGCTGACCTTCTCGAGCGCGGCCTCTTCGGCGAGGCCTGCGGCAAAGCCGATGGTGGCCGCAATTGCGGGCGCCACGTCCAGGACTTCGAGAACGCTGGCGGCGAGATTGCCGCGCGGCGCGATCCAGGGGCGCTGACGCCGGCCGCGGCCGGCCGTCTGCTCCGAGGTCACGAACCACATCGGGCCGCGCTCGCCGCGCCTCGCGTGCTCGATCGCCTCGGTATTGGTCGAGCCGATCCGCTCGAAAGCTGCGAGCTTGTAGCCCGCGGATGCTGCACGAGGACCGAGCGCGAAAGCCATCCTAGAACAGCGACTTTGCCGCGGCGGAGGCGACGCTCACCACGGGACCTGCGAACAGCGCGAACAGGATGTTGAACATGCCGAACACCGCCAGCACCGTCTTGACCTCGACGCGCACCGGGTCGACCTGGCCGGCCGGCTCGTCGAAATACATCGTCTTGACGATGGCGAGATAATAGTAGGCGCCGACGACGCTGGTCAGCACACCGATGACGGCGAGCGTGAACAGGTTCGCCTTGATGGCGGCGACGAAGACGTACCATTTGGCGAAGAAGCCGGCGAGCGGCGGGATGCCGGCGAGCGAGAACAGCAGCATCGCGAACATGAAGGCGAGCAGCGGATTGGTCCGCGACAGGCCGGCGAAATCGCTGATCTGCTCGACGGCCTGGCCGTTGCGGCGCATGGCGAGGATGATCGAGAACGAGCCCAGCGTCATCGCGACGTAGATCACGATGTACATCAGGACGCCCTGCGCGCCCTCGACCGTGCCGGAGGCAAGGCCGACCAGCGCGAAGCCCATGTGGCCGATCGACGAATACGCCATCAGGCGCTTGATGTTGCTCTGGCCGATCGCGGCGAAGGAGCCGAGCGCCATCGAGGCGATCGACACGAACACCAGGATCTGCTGCCACTGCGAGACGATGCCCGGGAATGCGGTCAGCGTCACGCGGGTGAACACGGCGAGCGCAGCGACCTTCGGCGCGGACGCGAAGAAGGCGGTGACCGGGGTCGGCGCGCCCTCGTAGACGTCAGGCGTCCACATGTGGAACGGCACCGCAGAGACCTTGAAGCACAGACCGACGAGCAGGAAGACCAGGCCGAACAGCAGGCCGACATTGGAGATGGTCGCCGCCGCCGCGATGCCGGTGAAGCTGACCGTGCCGGTGAAGCCGTAGATCAGCGAAGCGCCGTAGAGCAGCATGCCCGAGGACAGCGCGCCGAGCACGAAATACTTCAGGCCGGCTTCGGTCGACTTGGCGTTGTCGCGGTTCGAGGCCGCCACGACATAGAGCGCCAGCGACATCAGTTCCAGGCCGAGATAGAGCGAGATCAAATCGCCGGCCGAGATCAGCACCATCATGCCCAGCGTCGAGAGCAGCACCAGGATGGAATATTCGAAGATGCGCCGCGAGGGATCGGACAGAAACTCGGTCGACAGGATCAGCGTCACCGCCGAGCCGATCAGGGCGAGGATCTTCATGAAGCGGGCAAAATCGTCGACGATGAAGCTGCCGCCGAAGGTCACATGCTTGCCGGCCGGCAGCATGTATTCGAGCACGCCGACCACGACCAGGAGCACCACCGCCAGCGCGGTGACCGCGCTGGTCGTCCCCTGCCCGCGATAGGCTCCCAGCATCAGCAGAGCCATGGCGCCGATCGCGAGCACGATCTCGGGGGCCGCCGGCGCCAGTTGATAACCTGCAATCACAAAGCTCATGGCGATATCCTGACCTGCCCGGTCACTGGAGCAGTGCGGCGGCCTTCACGGCCGTCACAGCGGTGTTGTAGTTGTTGACGAGTTGCTGGACCGAGGCGGCCGACATGTCGAGCACCGGCTTCGGATAGACGCCGAACAGGATCGTCAGCGCGATCATCGGGAACAGGATCACGCACTCCCGCAAGGTCAGATCCTTCATGCTCGCCAGCGACGGCTTGACCAGCGCCCCGAACACGACCTTGCGGTACAGCCACAGCGCATAGGCCGCCGACAGGATCACGCCGAAGCTGGCGAAGAACGCGGTCGGGATCGAGACCTTGAAGGTGCCGAGCAGCGTCATGAACTCGCCGACGAAGCCGCTCGTGCCGGGCAGACCGACATTGGCCATGGTGAAGACCATGAAGGTCATCGCGTAGAGCGGCATCCGGTTGACGAGGCCGCCATAGGCCGCGATCTCGCGAGTATGCAGTCGGTCGTAGACGACGCCGACGCAGAGGAACAGCGCGCCGGAGACGATGCCGTGCGAGATCATCTGGAACACGCCGCCGGCCACGCCCTGCATGGTGCCGGCGAAGATGCCCATGGTGACGAAGCCCATATGCGCGACCGATGAGTACGCGATCAGCTTCTTCATGTCCTCCTGCATCAAGGCCACCAGCGAGGTGTAGATGATGGCGATGGCCGAGAGCGTGAACATCAGCGGCGCGAAGTCGTGCGAGGCCAGCGGGAACATCGGCAGCGAGAAGCGCAGGAAGCCGTAGCCGCCCATCTTCAGCATGATCGCGGCCAGGACCACCGAGCCCGCCGTCGGCGCCTCGACGTGCGCGTCGGGCAGCCAGGTGTGCACCGGCCACATCGGCATCTTCACCGCGAACGAGGCGAAGAAGGCCAGCCACGCCCAGGTCTGCAACGACCGCGGCACGGCGGTGTGCATCAGGGTCGGGATGTCGGTGGTGCCGCCGTTCCAGTACAGCGCCATGATGGCGAGCAGCATCAGGACCGAGCCGAGCAGCGTGTAGAGGAAGAACTTGAACGACGCGTAGACCCGGCGCGGACCGCCCCAGACGCCGATGATCAGGAACATCGGGATCAGGCCGCCCTCGAAGAACAGGTAGAACAGCACGAGATCGAGCGCCGAGAAGGTGCCGATCATCAGCGTTTCCAGGATCAGGAACGCCATCATGTATTCGCGGACGCGGTTCGTGATCGCCTTCCAGCTCGCGATGATGCAGAACGGCATCACGGCGGTGGTCAGGATCACCAGCGGCAGCGAGATGCCGTCGACGCCCATGTGGTAGGTGATGCCGGTGGCGAGCCAGTTCGCCTTCTCGACGAACTGGAAGTCGGGATTGCTGGGGTCGAAGCGCATGACCAGGATCACCGACACCGCGAAGGTGATCAGCGTGGTCCAGAGCGCGATCCAGCGCGAATTGCGCTTGGCCGCCTCGTCATCGCCGCGGCTCAGATAGACGATCAGCGCGCCGACCAGCGGCAGGAACGTCGTTACCGAAAGAATGGGCCAGGTCGTCATTTACTGGCCTCCAAAGCCGAACATGAACCAGGTGATCAGGCCGGCGGCACCGATCAGCATGGCGAACGCGTAGTGATAGAGATAACCGGTCTGGATCTTCACGACGTTGCGGGTGACGTCCAGCACGCGGGCCGAGACACCGTCGGGGCCGAAGCCGTCGATGATGAAGCCGTCGCCCTTCTTCCAGAGCTGGTAGCCGATCCACTTCGCCGGACGGACGAAGATGAAATCGTAGAGCTCGTCGAAGTACCACTTGTTGAGCAGGAACCGGTACAGCATCGGCTGCGTGTTCGCGAGCTCGACCGGCAGATAGGGCCGGCGAATGTAGAACAGGTACGAGACGAGGAAGCCCAGCACCATCATCACGGTCGGCAGGAAGGCGATGGTCTCGGGGATGTGGTGCATCTCCTCGATGATGTGCGGGTTCATCTTCACGGACTCGCGGAAGAACTCCTCGACGCCGTGGCCGGCGAACAGCTCCTTGAACGGCAGGCCTGCGACGAACGAGCCGACCGCGAGCACCCCGATCGGGATCAGGATCCAGAGCGGAGCCTCGTGCGCAGCCTCGTAATGATGCTCGTCATGCGGCTCGCCGTGGAAGGTCTTGAAGATCAGGCGCCAGGAGTAGAACGAGGTGAGGCCGGCGGCGACGATCGTCATCAGGAAGCCGTATACCGCGAACGGATTGTGCGAGGCGTAGGCGGACTCGATGATCGCGTCCTTGGAGAAATAGCCGGCCGTGAGCGGGAAGCCGGTCAAGGCCAGGGTGCCGACCACCATCACCGCATAGGTGTAGGGGATCTTCTTCCAGAGCCCGCCCATATTGCGGATGTCCTGCTCGTGGTGCATCGCGTAGATCACCGAGCCGCTCCCTAAGAACAGCAGCGCTTTGAAGAAGGCGTGCGTGAACAGGTGGAACATGCCGACCGAATAGGCCCCTGCCCCCATCGCTACGAACATGTAGCCGAGCTGCGAACAGGTCGAGTAGGCGACGATGCGCTTGATGTCGTTCTGCACGAGGCCGATCGTGGCCGCGAAGAACGCCGTGGTCGCGCCGAAGAACATCACGACGGCCTGCGCGGTCGGGGCGAGCTCGAACAGCGGCGACAGGCGCGCCACCATGAACACGCCCGCGGTGACCATGGTCGCGGCGTGGATCAGCGCCGACACCGGGGTCGGGCCTTCCATCGCGTCGGGCAACCAGGTGTGCAGCAGGAACTGCGCCGACTTGCCCATCGCGCCCATGAACAGCAGGAGGCAGGTCAGCGTCAGCGCGTCAACGTGCCAGCCGAGGAAGTTGACCGTCTTGCCGGTGAGGCCGGGTGCGGCATGGAAGATGGTCTCGAAGTCGGTCGAGCCGACCAGCATGAAGATCGCGAAGATGCCGAGCGCAAAACCAAAGTCGCCGACGCGGTTGACCACGAAGGCCTTGATCGCGGCGGCGTTCGCCGACGGCTTCTGGTACCAGAAGCCGATCAAGAGATAGCTGGCCAGACCCACGCCTTCCCAGCCGAAGAACAGCTGCACGAGGTTGTCCGCGGTCACCAGCATCAGCATGGCGAAGGTGAACAGCGAGAGATAGCCGAAGAAGCGCGGCCGGTTCGGGTCCTCGTCCATGTAGCCGATGGAATAGAGGTGCACGAGCGAGGACACGGTGGTCACCACCACCAGCATCACGGCGGTGAGCGTGTCGACGCGCAGCGTCCACCAGACCTGGAGGTCGCCGGAGAAGATCCAGGGCAGCAGCTGGATGCGGGCGTCATGGTGCATGAAGCCGACATCGACCAGCGTCATCCAGGACAGCGCCGCCGAGACGAACAGCAGCGCCGTCGTGATCAGCTCGGCCGCGCGCGAGCCCGCAGCCGGCGGCTCGGTCGGGCCGTGGCCATGATCGTCGTGACCGTGATCGTCGTGGCCGTGGTCACCATGGGCCGCCGACGCGTGGGCATCGCCATGGCCGTGGTCGCCGTGATGATCGAGCTCGTCGCCCGAGGGGTTGCGGGCATGCGCACCGGCGAGGGCGATGAGCCCCGCCAGAATGGCGCCCAGCAGAGGCAGGAAAACGATTGCCTGAACCATGACCGAGCTCAGCCCTTCATCAGATTGACGTCCTCAACCGCGATCGAGCCGCGGTTGCGGAAATAGACCACCAGGATGGCGAGACCGATCGCGGCTTCCGCAGCCGCAACCGTCAGCACCAAGAGCGCGAAGACCTGGCCGACGATGTCGCCGAGGAAGGTCGAGAACGCGACGAGGTTGATGTTGACCGAGAGCAGGATCAGCTCGATCGACATCAGGATGACGATGATGTTCTTGCGGTTCAGGAAGATGCCGAGGATCCCGAGCGTGAACAGGATCGCGCCGACCGCAAGGTAATGTCCGAGCCCGATCGTCATTTCACCCACTCCGCCGCATCGGCATCCGAGAGCCCCTGCCCCGGCGCCACCTTGCGCATCGCCATCGCCATCTCGGGCGTGCGTGCGTTCTGAACGTTGATGTCCTGCCGCTTCACACTCGCCTTGTGACGCAGCGTCAGCACGATGGCGCCGATCATGGCGACCAGCAGCACCATGCCCGAGAGCTGGAAGTAGTGGATGTACTTCGTATAGAGCACGAGCCCGAGCGCCTCGGTGTTGGAGACGTTGGTCGGGATCGGCGACGTGATGGTCTTGCTCACGGTCGGGTTGATGATCCAGGCACCGACGGTCAGCAGCAGCTCGAACAGGAAGATGCCGCCGATCACGAGACCGACCGGCAGATACTGGATGAAGCCTTCCCGCAGCTCGACGAAGTCGACGTCGAGCATCATGATCACGAACAGGAACAGCACCGCGACCGCGCCGACATAGACGACGATCAGCATCATGCCGAGGAATTCGGCGCCCATCAGCACGAACAGGCCGGAGGCGTTGACGAAGGCCAGGATCAGGTACAGCACGGAGTGCACGGGATTGCGCGAGACAATCACCATCACGGCCGAGGCGACGCAGACGCCGGCGAAGAGGTAGAAGAACAGCGCGGGAAGGATCATTGGGCAATCCCCGTCATTCCGGGGCGCGGGCAAAGCCCGCGAACCCGGAATCTAGAGGTTGTGGCGCGAGATTCCGGGTTCGCGCTTTGCGCGCCCCGGAATGACGAGGAGGTTGCGGGAAGGATCATGCCCTCACCTCACCGGTACGGCGCGTCGAGCTCGATCGCTTTCGCGATCTCGCGTTCCCAGCGATCGCCGTTGGCGAGCAGCTTGGCCTTGTCATAGAACAGTTCCTCGCGGGTCTCGGTCGCGAACTCGAAGTTCGGACCTTCGACGATGGCGTCCACAGGACAGGCCTCCTGGCAGAGGCCGCAATAGATGCACTTCACCATGTCGATGTCGTAGCGCACGGTACGGCGGGTGCCGTCGTTGCGGCGCGGACCGGCCTCGATGGTGATGGCCTGCGCCGGGCAGACCGCCTCGCACAGCTTGCAGGCGATGCAGCGCTCTTCGCCGTTCGGGTAGCGGCGCAGCGCGTGCTCGCCGCGGAAGCGCGGCGAGATCGGGCCCTTCTCGAACGGATAGTTCAGCGTCGGCTTCGGCTGGAAGAAATAGCGCATGGCGAGGAAGAACGCCGAGACGAATTCCGACAGCAGAAGCGAGCGTGCAGTGGCGTTGACGTTGATACCCATGGCGGCCCTCACTTCGGCGCGATGCCGGCGAATTGCAGCACGCCGGCCACCACGATCACCATCGCCAGCGACAGCGGCAGGAACACCTTCCAGCCGAGGCGCATCAGTTGGTCGTAGCGGTAGCGCGGCACGATCGCCTTTGCCATCGCGAACAGGAAGAACATGAAGAACAGTTTCAGCGAGAACCAGATGATGCCCGGCACCCAGTTGAAGGGCGGCAGGTCGACCGGCGGCAGCCAGCCCCCGAGGAACAGGATCGTGGCCATCGCGCACATCGTGACGATCGCGACATACTCGCCGAGCATGAACAGCAGGTACGGCGTCGAGCCGTACTCGACCATGAAGCCGGCGACGAGCTCGGATTCGGCTTCGACGAGGTCGAAGGGCGGACGGTTGGTTTCCGCCAGCGCCGAGACGTAGAACACCACGAACATCGGGAACAGCGGCCAGACGTACCAGTTCAGGATGGTGAGCTGGGGCAGCCCGATCAGGCTGGCGAGACCGCGCGCGTGCTGGGCTTCGACCACGGCCGACAGGTTCAGCGTGCCGGCGCAGAGCAGCACCGTGATGATGACGAAGCCGATCGAGACTTCATAGGACACCATCTGCGCCGCCGAGCGCAGCGCGGCCAGGAAGGGGTACTTCGAGTTCGACGACCAGCCGGCCATGATGATGCCGTAGATCGACAGCGACGAGATCGCGAAGATGAAGAGGATGCCGACGTTGATGTCGGCGATCACCCAGCCGAGATTGGTCGGGATCACCGCCCAGGCGGCGAGCGCGAGCACGCAGGACACCAGCGGCGCCAGCAGGAACACGCCCTTGTTGGCGCCGGCCGGGATGATCGGCTCCTTGAGCACGAACTTGAGCAAGTCGGCGAAGGACTGCAGCAGGCCCCAGGGGCCGACCACGTTCGGACCGCGGCGGATCTGCACCGCCGCCCAGATCTTGCGGTCGGCGAGCAGGATGTAGGCGATCGCCACCAGTAGAACGACGAGCACCAGGACGCTCTCGGCGACCATGATGACGAGCGGCCAGAGGAACCCGGTCCAGAATGCGCTTTCGAAGAATTCCATCAGATCACGCTCACTCCGCTGCGGTCAGCATGTGCCCGGAGGCGAGGCGCGAGCATTCCGCCATCACGGCGGACGCACGCGCGATTGGGTTGGTCAAATAGAAATCCTCGACCAGCGGCTTGAACGGCGCCTTCTCGGGGGAGCCGCCCTTCCCTGCCAGCTTCCTGATCTGGTCGGCGGAGCCGGCCTCGATCTGGTCGAGACGGATCAGATGCGGCACGGCCTTGAAGATCGCCTGGCGCAGTTGCGCCAGCGAGTCGTAGCCGAGCTTCTTGCCGAGCGCCTCCGAGAGCGCGCGGATGATCGCCCAGTCCTCGCGGGCTTCGCCCGGCGGGAACGCGGCGCGGCCCGTCATCTGCACGCGGCCTTCGGTGTTGACGTAGATCGCTGACTTCTCGGTATAGGCTGCCGCCGGCAGGATCACGTCGGCGCGATGCGCGCCGCGGTCGCCATGGGTGCCGATATAGACGACGAAGGTGCCGTCGGGCGCGTTGATCTCGTCGGCCCCGAGCAGGAACAAGAGGTCCAGCGTGCCGAACGTCGTCATCTGCGCGGCGTTCAGGCCGCCAGCGGTGGCCGAGAAGCCGATGTCGAGCGCACCGACGCGCGAGGCGCTCTCGTGCAGCACGCCAAAGCCGGTCCAGCCGTCCTTGAGCGCGCCGACGTCCAGCGCGAGCTTGGCGGCGCTTGCGAGAATGGCCGCGCCGTCGTGACGCGCGGCCGCGCCGGCGCCGACCAGGATGATCGGGTTCTTGGCGTTCTTCAGCACGTCCATGAAGGAGTGCTTGCCGGCGGCGAGCTCACCGAGCGTTTCGGTGCCCGCGCCGAGATGGTCGTAATCGTAGGTCAGGTCGACCTTGGCGCCGATCACGCCAACCTTGAATCCGCCGGCGCGCCAGCGCTTGCGGATGCGGGCGTTGAACACGGCCGCCTCTTTGCGCGGATTGGCGCCGATGATGAGCAGCGCATCCGCCTGCTCCACGCCTGCGAGCGTCGGGTTGAAGATGTAGGAGCCGCGGCCGAGCGCGGGGTCGAAGGCATCGCCGCCCTGCACCGCCAGATTGCCGGAACCGAACTTGGCGAGCAGGTCCTTCAGCGCGAACATCTCTTCGACACCGGCGAGATCGCCGGCGATCGCGCCGATGCGCTTGCCGTCGGTGCGGGCCGCCTTGGCCGCGATCGCGGCAAAGGCTTCCTGCCAGCTCGCGGCACGCAGTTTGCCGGCTTCGCGGACATAGGGCCGGTCGAGGCGCTGGGTGCGCAGGCCGTCGACGATGTGGCGGGTCTTGTCCGAGATCCACTCCTCGTTCACGGCCTCGTTGATGCGCGGCAGCACGCGCATCACCTCGCGGCCGCGGGTATCGACGCGGATCGCAGAGCCGAGGCCGTCCATGACGTCGATCGACTGGGTCTTGCCGAGCTCCCACGGACGCGCCGCGAAGGCATAGGGTTTCGAGGTCAGCGCGCCGACCGGGCAGATGTCGACGAGATTGCCCTGCAATTCCGACGTCAGCGCGTGCTCGAGATAGGTCGTGATCTCCATGTCCTCGCCGCGGCCGGTGGCGCCCATCTCGGGCGCGCCGGCGACTTCCGCCGAGAAGCGGACGCAGCGCGTGCACTGAATGCAGCGGTTCATCGAGGTCTTGACCAGCGCGCCGAGATACTTGTCCTCGACCGCGCGCTTGTTCTCGGCGAAGCGGCTGGTGTCGACACCATAGCCCATCGCCTGGTCCTGCAGGTCGCACTCGCCGCCCTGGTCGCAGATCGGGCAATCCAGGGGATGGTTGATCAGAAGGAATTCCATCACGCCTTCGCGTGCCTTCTTCACCATCGGCGAACGCGTGGAGATCTCCGGCGGCTCGCCCTTGGGGCCCGGACGGCAGTCGCGCACGCCCCAGGCGCAGCTCGCGACCGGCTTCGGGCCGCCCTTCACCTCGACGAGGCACATCCGGCAATTGCCGGCGATCGACAGCCGCTCGTGATAGCAGAAGCGCGGAATCTCGGCGCCGGCCGCCTCGCACGCCTGAAGCAGCGTGTATTCGGCGGGGACATCGATCTCTTTGCCGTCGATGATGAGCTTGGTCATGTCTCTTACTCCGCCGCGACCATGTTCAC
>RXJC01000268.1 GCA_003963435.1 Bradyrhizobiaceae bacterium
CGGCTATGTCGACAAATATATCGGCGATTCCATCGTCGCGATGTTCGGCGCGCCGGCCGACGATCCCGCGCACGCGACCAACGCGGTTCGTGCCGCCCTGAAGTGCCACGCGAAGCTGGCAGAGCTCAATGCCCACCACCCCGCCTTCGCGGGCCACGGCCTGTCGCATCGCATCGGGCTGAACAGCGGCGAAGCCGTCGTCGGCAATATCGGCTCGCGCCGCCGCTTCAACTACACCGTGATGAGCGACACCGTGAACGTCGCCTCCCGGCTCGAGGGCGCCAACAAATATTACGGCACCGCGATCATGGCCTCCGAGACCACGAAGGCGCAGACCGGCGATGCCTTTGCCTGGCGCGAGCTCGACGCGATCAGGGTGCTGGGCCGCGGCGAGCCGATCAAGGTGTTCGAGCCGCTGGCGGAGAACGGGGCGACGAGCGCCGATCAGGCGAAAGTGGCTGCAGCGTATGCGCAAGGGCTCGCCTGCTGGCGTGCGCGGGATTACGCAAAGGCAGCGGATGCTTTCGAGCGGATGGCACAGACCGATCCGGCATCAGCGCTGTTTGCGAAGCGCGCACAGGCATTCATCGCGAATCCACCGCCGCCGGACTGGACACCGGTCAATACGCTGGAGGGGAAGTAGCGATGAGGGGCGCGCGCTTGTCCTCTCCCCTTGTGGGAGAGGGTGGCTCGCCGCGATAGCGGCGAGACGGGTGAGGGGTATCTATCCTCACGAAAAGTATTGCGAGCTGAGACAACCCATCATCCGGCGCTTCGCGCCACCTTCTCCCACAAGGGGAGAAGGAAGAGGCGCCGAAAGCGCGACGAGGAATCCTCCCTAAAACGGCAATCCCACATAGTTCTCCGCGAGCAGGCGCTGCGCCGTTTCGGACGAGAGCAGATAATCCAGTTCCGTCTGCTGCAGCCGATCCTCATATTCCAGCCGGTCGGGGAAGCGGTGCAGCAGCATCGTCATCCACCAGGAGAAGCGCTGCGCCTTCCAGATCCGTGCCAGCGCCTTGGCGGAATAGCCTTTGAGGCCGGAATCGTCGCCGCGCTGATAGTGCGCGAGCATGGCGTGGTACAGATAATAGATGTCGGACGCGGCGCTGTTCAGTCCGCGCGCCCCTGTCGGCGGCACGATGTGCGCTGCATCGCCGGCGAGGAACAGCCGACCGTAGCTCATCGGCTCGGCGACGAAGCTGCGAAGCGGCGCGATGCTCTTCTCGATCGACGGCCCCGTGATCAGGCGGCCAGCGACCTCGCCCGGCAGGCGGCGCTTCAACTCGGCCCAGAACGCATCGTCGCTCCAGTCCTCGACCTTGTCGGAGAGCGGCACCTGGATGTAGTAGCGGCTGAGCACCTGCGAACGCAGCGAACAGAGCGCAAAGCCGCGCTCGTGCTTCACATAGATCAGCTCCGGCGACACCGGTTTCGTGCGCGAGAGCACGCCAAGCCAGCCGAACGGATAGACCTTCTCATATTCGCGCAGCACGTCCTTCGGGATCGACTTGCGGCTGACGCCGTGAAAACCGTCGGCGCCGACGATGTAGTCGCAATCGACGCGGATGGTCTCGCCGTTCGAGCGGTAGGTGACGTAGGGCCGGTCCGACGTCAGATCGTGCGGCGTCACATCTTCCGCATTGTGCGCGATCTTGCCACTGACGCGGTCGCGCGCCTCGTAGAGGTCGCGCGTCAGCTCGGTCTGGCCATAGACCAGCACGGAATTGCCGCCGGAATGCTTGTGCAGGTCGATCTTGGACAGCACGCCGTCATGGGCGATCTCGAAACCGTGGTGGATCTCGCCCTCGCGGTCCATCCGCTCGCCGCACTGCGCCTCGCGCATCAGCTTGGCGAAGCCGTGCTCGAGCACGCCGGCGCGGATGCGGGCAAGCACGTGGTCGCGGCTGTATTTCTCGAGCACGATCGTGTCGATGCCCTTGAGATGCAGGAGCTGGGACAGCAGCAGCCCGGACGGCCCGCCGCCGATGATACAGACCTGAACTTTCATTTTCGCGTCCTCCCGTCGGCACTTTTTTGCAGATCCGACGCCGCGGACCGATGGAGGGTTTCGCCATTATCTTGTACTATTCGAACATGAAACCCACAGCTCCCACGATCCGGATCTACAATCTGTTCGGCGAGTCCGGCGATCTGCCCGACGTCGTGCATTGCGAGACCATCGCCTCCCGCTCGGTGCTGCATGACTGGACCCTGGCCGTGCACCGGCATGCCCGGCTGCACCAGGTGCTGCTGATCGAACGCGGCGGCGGGGAGGCGACGCTGGACGGACGCGTGGTGCCGCTCAAGCCGACGCAAATCGTCAACGTGCCGGTCGGCCACGTCCACGGCTTTCGCTTCGTGCCCGAGACGCAAGGATGGGTGCTGACCATCGCCGCGGAGATCCTCGACGAGGCGCTGCTCGCGGCCGAGGGCCTGCGCGGCGCGCTGTCGCGCTCGGCCGTGGTCCGCGGCACGCCGCAGATCCGCGCCATCATGAAGCAGATCTTCGCCGAGCACGCCGCGCGCGATTTCGGCCGCGCCCATGTGCTGCGCGCGTTGTCATCCGCCATGGTCGGGCTGGTGGCCCGTGCGCTCACGAGCGAAAGCGGCGGCGGCGGCACGGTGGAGTCCAGCCTGTTCCGCCGCTTCGAGGCGCTGCTGGAGCAGCATCATCTGGAACGCTGGAGCGTGGCCGACTACGCCGAGGCGCTGGCCATCACCCCGACACATCTCAACCGGATCACGCGCGCGGCGACCGGCGACACCGCCTCGCACCTCATCCTCAACCGGCTGATCCGCGAGGCTCGGCGCAACCTCGTCTACACCAACCTGCCGGTCTCGACGATCGCCTACACGCTCGGCTTCGAGGACCCCGCCTATTTCAGCCGGGTCTACACCGCCGCCACGGGCGTATCGCCGCGCGCCTTCCGCGCGCAGCTCCACGGCGAGGAGACGTGAGGCCTCACACGTCGAAGAACACCGTCTCCTCCGGCCCCTGCAGATTGATCGTGAAGGAATACACGACCTTGCCGGCACGCTCGGTGCGCTTTGCGATCAGGGTCGAGCGCCGGGACGGCTGTTCGATCAGGTTGAGCACGGGATCGGCGGCGTTGGCGGCTTCCTCGTCCGAGAAATAGAGCCGCGTGTTGAGGCCGATGTTGATGCCGCGCGCGACGATCCAGACGTTGACGTGCGGCGCGCATGTCCGGCCCGCCCTGTCGGTGATCGCGCCCGGCTTGATGGTCTCGAACGTCACCAGACCGCTCTCGAAGTTGGAGCCGGCGCGGCCCCAGCCGCGAAACTCCTCGCTCAGCGCGCCGGCGGAGCGATCGGCCGGATGGTTGTAGCGGCCGCTCGCATTGGCCTGCCAGATCTCCAGCAGCACGTCGCGCAGCGGCGTGCCGGTGCCGTCGAGCACCTTGCCTTCCAGCGTGATGCGCTCGCCTTCGGTGTTCGGCGTCACCAGCACGTTGGAGAAGTTCTTCTCGAAGATGTCGAAGCCGGCCATCGCCGGGATCAGTCCGATATGGACATAGGGTCCGGCGGTCTGCGAGGCGGTTTCCTTGAGATAGTTGAGCGGCTGCGTCATGGCTCAGTTCCCCGCGGTGCGGTTTTCGAAATAGGTGGAGCGCTGACCGCGCAGCACGATGTCGAAGCGATAGGCGAGCGAGTCGAACGGCGTCGAGGCGTTGAGGTCGAGCGGCGCCACGAGACGGTCGAGCGCATCCTTGTCCGGGATGGTCGTCAGGATCGGACAAATCGGAATCAAGGGATCGCCCTCGAAATACATCTGCGTGATCAGCCGCTGCGCAAAGCCCGAACCGAACACGGAGAAATGGATGTGGGCGGGACGCCAGCTGTTGACGTAGTTGCGCCAGGGATAGGGCCCCGGCTTGACGGTACGGAAATAGTAATAGCCGGTGTCGTCGGTCAGCGCGCGGCCGCAGCCGCCGAAATTCGGATCGATCGGCGCCAGATAGGTGTCCTTCTTGTGCCGGTAGCGGCCGCCGGCATTGGCCTGCCAGAACTCGACCAGCGTGTTCGGCACGCCGCGGCCGGTCTCGTCGACCACGCGGCCGTGGACGACGATGCGCTCGCCGATCGGATCGCCGTCCTTGGCGTAGTTGCGGATCAAATCATTGTCGAGCGGGCCGAGATCGTTGTGGCCGAACACCGGCCCGGTGATTTCCGAGATTGAGCCCTCCAGCGACAGCAGCGCCAGCCGCGGCGAGCGCAGCACCGAGGATTTATAGCCGGGCGCATGCGCGGGCGGATGGATGGAGCGGTCGCGCTGGAAGAAGCCGCCATCGCCGAGCGGCGGCGTCAAGGGCTCTGGACGGTTGAGGCGGGGGTCCCGCGAGGCTGGCGCCTGGGCATTCATCGTGTCTCTCCCTTCGGCGGCGCGATCCGGGCGCGCGGCTTGTCGGGAGATCATGGGCCGGCCTATTCCCCGGATAAATAGATCGATTATAATATATTGCATGAAAGAAATCGATCATTTGGCGCTCGACGGCCACGCGCTCGAACTGTTCCTCGCCGTGCTGGAGGAGGGATCGGTCACCGCGGCGGCAACCCGGCTCGGCCTGACGCAATCGGCGGTCAGCCACGGGCTGAACAAGCTGCGGCGGATCGCGGGCGATCCGCTGTTCGCGAAATCCGGCCGCGGCATCGTCGCCACCGCGCATGCCCAGGCCCTCGCCGCAAAGGCACGATCGCTGATCGACGAGATGCGGAGCTTTGCCGGGGGCGTCACGTTCGAGCCGGCTCACGCGCAGCTTTCGCTGACGATCGCCGCCAATGACTTCCAGCGCGACCTGCTGCTGCCGCGGTTCTTCGCTCATGTCGCCGCGCAGGTGAAGAGCCTGAACCTGCGCGTGATCCCTTCGCAGTCCCCCTCGCCCGCGATGCTACGCGAAAACCGCTGCGACGTCCTGATCACGCCGCTGCCGCCGTCCGGCGTCGATATCGTGCAGAAGCGCCTCTTGAGCGATCATTACGTCTGTTACTTCGATCCCAAGATGCGCACCGCCCCAGCCGGCCGCGCCGCCTATCTCGCGGCACGCCACATTACCGTTGTCTATACCGACAACGAGCGGCTCGACTTCGACCGCCGGCTGGCTGCAGGCGGTCTTCACCGCGACATCGCGATCTCGGTGCCGAGCTTTTCCGGCGTGCCGTCCTTCCTCCGCGGCTCGCAGATGCTGGCGAGCATGCCGAGCCTGCTGGCGGCCGGGGTCATGCGCGGTTTCGCGCAAACGCCGATTCCGCTGGCGTCCCGCACGCGGACGCTGGCCGAGCTGCCGATGTTCATGGTCTGGCACCAGCGCTATCAGAAAGACCCCGCCCATCGCTGGGTCAGGAGCCAGCTCGAGACGGTGGCCGCGACGGCCGCCAAGGCTTGATGGAAAGGCCTGACGGCCGATACCGTCTTTCGGAAGACCGCCCCTCGCCAAACCCACTGGTTGCGCGCGGGCCACCACGCTAGAATTCGCCCATGACAGTGACCGATATTGCAAGCCGGACCTACAATCACAGCTGGCGGCTGGATCCCATCATCCGCAGCCTGCTTGATACCGACTTCTACAAGCTCTTGATGTTGCAAATGATTCGGGAGGACTACCCGAGTCAGCAGGTGACCTTCTCGGTCATCAACCGCTCGCGCCACGTCCGGCTCGCCGAGATCATCGACGAGGGCGAGCTGCGCGCCCAGCTCGACCATGCCCGCACCATCCGCTTCAGCAAGAAGGAGCTGATCTGGCTGGCCGGTAACACTTTCTACGGCAAGACCCACATGTTCTCGGCGGACTTCATCCGCTGGCTGGCCGAATTCCGCCTTCCCGAATACGAGCTGCGCAAGGTCGAAGGCCAGTACGAGCTGCACTTCCACGGGCCGTGGACCCACAGCTCGATGTGGGAGATTCCGGCGCTCGCGATCCTCAACGAGCTGCGCTCGCGCGCGGCGATCAAGGGTCGCGGCCGCTTCGAGCTCGACGTGCTCTACGCCCGCGCCAAGGCCAAGCTCTGGACCAAGGTCGAGCGGCTGCGCAAGCTCGAGAATCTGCGCCTGTCCGACTTCGGCACCCGCCGCCGTCACGGCTTCCTGTGGCAGCGCTGGTGCGTGGAAGCGGTGAAGGAAGGCCTCGGCTCGTCGTTCATCGGCACGTCCAACGTGCTGCTGGCGATGGACAACGATCTCGAAGCCATCGGCACCAATGCGCATGAGCTGCCGATGGTCGCGGCCGCGCTCGCCAAGGACGACGAGGAATTGCGCTGGGCGCCCTATCGCATCCTCGACCAGTGGCGCCAGACCTATGGCGGCAACCTCCTGATCGCACTGCCCGACGCCTTCGGCACCAAGGCCTTCCTGCGCGATGCACCGGAATGGGTCGCCGACTGGACCGGATTCCGGCCCGACAGCGCGCCGCCGATCCAGGCCGGCGAGGAGATCATCGCCTGGTGGGAAAAGAAGGGCCGCAATCCCAGGGACAAGCTGCTCGTCTTTTCCGACGCCATGGATGTCGGCTCGATCGAGGAGACCTATCATCACTTTGCCGGCCAGGTGCGGCTCTCGTTCGGCTGGGGCACCAACCTCACCAACGACTTCGTCGGCTGCACGCCGGACGGCTCGTTCAACCTCGATCCGATCTCGCTGGTCTGCAAGGTGTCGTCGGTCGACGGCCATCCCGCCGTCAAGCTCTCCGACAATCCGGAGAAGGCGACCGGCATGCCCTCGGAGATCGAGCGCTACCTGCGCGTGTTCGGCGACGCCGGCCGCGTCCGCAAGCCGGTGCTGGTGTAGCCGGCGCCCCAGCTCTCGTCGTCAAGCAGGTCCGCACGACGAATGTGATAGGCCCGGCTTCCCGGCATTTGAAGCAATCTGCAGGCATTCGTTTCACGGCGCTTTCACCCTGCGATGCAGTCCCCCGCGCTTTTCAGCCCGGGTTAAGCAACCCTCCGCTCTACTTCGCGTTGCAGGCGCAGCGCTTCGGTTGGGGTTGTTGCGCGATTTGGGGAACGCAGGTGTTTCGCAGAACAGCAACGTCGATGAAGGAACGCAGCTTCCTTCACGTCATCAAACTCGTCTCGCCTTTCGTGATGGTCGTGGTGCTCCAGGCGGCGATCGCGGGATTCAGTCTCGAAGTGATGTCGTCGGTTCGCGCCTATGTCGCGGGCGAAGCGTTGTGGTCGCGCTCGCAAAAGAACGCCGTCTATTTCCTCAATCTCTACCTGCATTCGGGCGACCCCAGCCAGTTCACGCAGTACCAGGCCTCGCTCGCGGTCCCCATCGGCGACGAGTTCGCGCGCTGGGCGCTCGAGCGCAATCCGGTCGATGTCGAGGCGGCCCGCATCGGCTTCCTGCAGGGCGGCAATCATCCCGACGACGTTCCGGGATTGATCTGGCTGTTCCGCTATTTCAACCGCGTCAGCTTCCTACAGGAAGCGATCCGCGAGTGGGCCGCCACCGACCCCATGCTGCTGGAGCTGAGCATCTTCGGCGAGGTCATCCGGTCCGAGTGGGAGAACGGTCCCGTTCGGGACGCAGGCCGCCTGCAGGTCCTGTCGTCGCGGCTCTCCGAGCTCAACACCCAGTTCACAGTGCATGCCAATCGGTTCTCGACCGTCCTCGGTGAAGGCTCCCGCGCCATCAAGCTGACGCTGACCGGCATCAACGTCGTCACCGCCATTACGCTCATCCTGCTCCTGATCTGGCATACACGACGATTGGTGCTGCAACGAAAGGCCTTCGAGGACGCCTTGCACGACGAGAAGGAACGTCTGGCCTTCCAGGCTTCGCACGACTGGCTGACCGGGCTGTCCAATCGCCGTGCCTTCGAGGCGCGACTGCAACGCGAGCTGGACGTTGCGGCAGCAGGTTCGCTCAGCCTGATCCTGCTCGACCTCGACCAGTTCAAGAGCGTCAACGACAGCTGCGGTCATCTTGCCGGCGATCGCCTGCTCTGTCAGGTCTCGCGTCTGCTGCAACAGGACCGGCGTCCGCACGACCTGGTGGCGCGCCTGGGCGGCGACGAATTCGGCCTGATCCTGCCGCAGTGCTCGCCCGCGACCGCGGTCGATACCGCCGAACGGCTGCGACGATCGTTGGAGCTGTTCACCTTCGCCTGGGACGATCGCTGCTTTGCGGTGACCGCGAGCATCGGCCTCGCCTGCATCGCCGACGCCGACACCACGCTCGAAGACGCGATGCGGCGCGCGGATGCCGCCTGCTATCGTGCCAAGGAGAAGGGACGCAACCGCGTTCAGGTCGACGGCGGAAGACCCGGTGTCGTCGTTGCAGCACGCCCGCGCGAAGCTGCACGGGCCTGAGGTCATTCGTCCGTTCACCGCGCTGATGCAATCCTAAGTCCTGCGAGATGCACGTCGATAAACTGGTCGACCTGCTGCCGCAGCATCTGGGGCGGCACGGCCACCATGCGCTCCTCGAGACCGAGCGAAATGATGCCGTGCACGGCGGAAAACAACGTCCGTGACAGCAGCGCGATCTTCACGTCGTCGGCATCCGGGAGCAGCCGCACCAGGGGTGGATGCATCAGCGCGAAAGCGTCCATCACCATCTGCAGGATGTCGTCGGGATAGGGACGGTCGTCCTCCATGCGGTGCTCGAACAGCGAGCGCAGCAGATTGGCGTGCTCGGCGAAGAATTCGAGATAGGTCTCGGCAAGCCCGTAGAG
>RXJC01000408.1 GCA_003963435.1 Bradyrhizobiaceae bacterium
GCGACTATTACGAGAACCGCTATTATTACGGCCCGCGGCCTTACTACGGTGGTCCCGGCTATTACGGCGGCAGTCCGTTCTACTATGATCCTGGATACGGTTACGCGCCGTACTGAGCGGTCGTTTTCGACCTGCGCGGATTGGATTGTGCGAAGAGGGCGGTGCGCTGTGCCGCCCTTTTTTGATGGGTTCGTCCCGTAGCCCGGGTGAGCGCAGCGACATCCGGGCTACGCGGCTGTGCGGACCGCGGGTGCAAGCCGGCACCCGGCCTTCCCTGCGCCCTCTTGGCGGAGAGGCGATGAGATCAAGCATAGCTCGGGCGAAATGCGCCGCGAGGCTGCGAAGGCGTGTCATCTTACTTGCTGCGTACCAAAGAACCGATCGCGTAGGGTGGGCAAAGCGCAGCGTGCCCACGCGTCCATCGTCGCATCTGAAAGATCGTGGGCACGGCGCTATGCGCCTTTGCCCACCCTACAGCACCGCCGCTTGGATGTGTGCTGGCGCATCGCAATGACGACATTGAGAGAGCGCGCGCTCCACCCCACCTCGTGCCCCGGACGCCGGCACGTGCCGGTCAAACATTCGGCAATCGTGCCCGCTGGCGCCGATGGACTTGCCCGCCGCAATCCGGTTCAATGGGCCAATCGAGTTTCCAGGCGACAATGATGTCGAGATACCTGCTGGTCCTGCTGCTGATGGCCTCGCCGGCGGCGGCGCAAGTCAAGATGACGCCGAAGACCAATGCGGCGCATGCCGATCCCTGTGCCCCAATCGGCCGTACCGCGGATGGCAAGCTGGTCTACTCGATGAAATGCGAGACCCTGCCGGCGCCGCCCGCAACGCCGCCGCAGGCGGAACTGAAGGAGGCGCCGCCCCAGGCGGCGGCCGAGCCGGAGCCGGAGGTCAGGCGCAGCGGCATTTTCGGCTGGTCCTACGACCGCAGGTGATGGAGCCGCGCCCCTTGCGCGAAGCCCGGTGGAGTGCTTTTTGCTGAACTTCCCCGTCGGGGCAATCGGCCCCGATCCAGAGAGATGAGATGGGCAAACTCGTTATCCGCGCCGGCGAATTCACCTTCGAGGCCCGCTTCGAGGAGCAGCTGGCGCCCAAGACGGTCGCCGCCTTCCGCAAGGCGCTGCCGTTCGAAAGCCATATCATCCACGTGCGCTGGAGCGGCGAGGGCGTGTGGATGCCGCTCGGCGACCTCGACTTCGGCGTCGGCTACGAGAACCACACCAGCTATCCCGCGCCGGGCCAGATCATTCTCTATCCCGGCGGCATCAGCGAGACCGAGATCCTGCTCGCCTATGGCGGCGTGCATTTCGCGAGCAAGATGGGCCAGCTTGCCGGCAACCATTTCATCACGCTGACCTCCGGCCTGGAGAATCTGGCCACCCTCGGCAAGAGCGTGCTGTGGAAGGGCGCGCTGCCGATCCGCTTCGAGGAAGTCTGAGTGACCGAGCCCCGCTACCCGCGCGATCTCCGCGGTTACGGCCGCAACCCGCCGCATGCACAGTGGCCCGGCAACGCGCGGGTCGCGGTGCAGTTCGTCGTCAATTTCGAGGAGGGCGGCGAGAACAACATTTTGCACGGCGACCGCGCCTCGGAGGCGTTCCTGTCCGACGTGCTCGGCGCGCAGCCCTGGCCTGGCCAGCGCCACGCCAATATCGAGTCGATGTTCGAGTATGGCTCGCGCGCCGGCTTCTGGCGGCTGTGGCGGATGTTCACCGCGCGCAACTGGCCGACCACCGTGTTCGGCGTCGCCACCGCGCTGAAGCGCAATCCGGAAATTGTAGCCGCCATGAACGAGGTGGGCTGGGACATCGCCAGCCACAGCCTGAAATGGATCGAACACAAGGACATGACCGAGGCGCAGGAGCGCGCCGAGATCGCAGAAGCCATCCGTGTCCATACCGAGGCCACCGGATCGCGTCCGCTCGGCTGGTACACCGGGCGCTCCTCGATCAACACCAACCGCCTCTTGATGGAGGAGGGCGGCTTCCTCTATCTCTGCGACTCCTATGCCGACGATCTGCCCTATTGGATCAAGGGCGCGACTGGCAAGCAGCTCGTCATTCCTTATACGCTTGACGCCAACGACATGCGCTTCATCAACCCGCAAGGGTTCGCCGAAGGCGAGCAGTTCTTCACCTATCTGAAGGATGCGTTCGACGTGCTCTATGCCGAAGGCGAGACCGCGCCGAAGATGATGTCGGTGGGCCTGCACTGCCGTCTCGCCGGGCGGCCCGGCCGCGCCGCCGGGCTGATGCGCTTTCTGGATTACATCGGCAAGCACGAGCGCGTCTGGGTGCCGACGCGATTGCAGATCGCACAGCACTGGCACGACAAGCATGCGCATCTCGCGGCTGACGCGTTCGAGATCGGTTGAGGACGATGGCACAAATCTCGCTCGCAGATCTCAACGCCGCCAGCAAGACCGATTTCGTCGCGGCGCTCGCCAATGTCGTCGAATACTCGCCATGGATCGCCGAGCAGCTCGCCGGCAAGCGGCCGTTCACCGGCATCAACCAGCTGCACGCAGCGCTGATGGCGGCAATCCAGAGCGCTGAACCCGACGTGCAGCTGGCGTTGATCCGGGCCCACCCCGATCTCGCCAACAAGACCCAGCGCGCGGCGGGGTTGACGGCAGACTCGACCGACGAGCAGAACAGCGCCGGCCTCGACCGGTTGTCGGAGGCCGAATACAGCGCGTTCGAGCGCGCCAACAACGCCTATCGCGACAAGTTCGGCTTCCCCTATATCGTCTGCGTGCGCCGTCACACCAAGGATTCCATGCTGCGCGATTTCGAGATCCGGTTGCGCAATATCGTCAAGACCGAGACGCGGCGCGCGATCGAGGAGATCGGCCGCATCTCCGCGCTGCGGCTCGATCAGTTCGTCATTGCCGACGACAGGTTGAAGGTGCACGGCCGGCTGTCGACCCATGTGCTGGACAATCACGTCGGCAAGCCCGCGGCGGGCATTCCCGTGGAGCTCGTCGAACTCTCCGCGCTCGGCGAGAGCCGCGTGATCGCGCGCGCCGTCACCAACGCCGATGGCCGCACCGACCAGCCGCTGATCGGCGGCCGCCCGCTGCCGATCGGCCGCTACGAGCTCAAATTCAGCGTTGCCAAGTACTATGCCGAGCGCAACGTGCCGCTGTCGGACCCTCCGTTCCTCGACGAAATCCCGCTGCGCTTTGCGATCAGCGAGCCGGAAGGCCACTACCACGTGCCGCTGTTGGTCACGCCGTGGAGCTATTCGACCTATCGCGGCAGCTAGCTGCCGAACTTGTCGAGCAGTGCCGGAAACAGCCGGTCCGGCTTGAACGGCGGCGCGGTGAAGCGGATGCCGGTGGCGTCCGCGATCGCGTTGCCGAGCGCCGCGGCGACCGGATTGTACGGGCTCTCGCTCATCGACTTCGCCCCTAACGGGCCGATCGTGTCGGACGTCTCGGCGAAGAACACCTCGGTGCGCGGCACGTCGGCGAAGGAGGGCAGGTGGTAGTCACGGAATTTCGGATTGGTGACGCGGCCGCCCTCGTCGATCACCATCTCCTCATAGAGCGCAGCGCCCAGCGCCTGCGCGACGCCGCCCTGGACCTGACCGCGGCACTGCATGGGATTGGCGACGACGCCTGCGTCCGCCGCATGCACGCTCCTGAGAATCCTGAGCTCGCCGGTGGCCTTGTTCACGGCGACGCGAAAGCCCTGGACGTTGAAGCCGACCGAACGCGGCGTGCCCTCGGAATTGCCGCTGCCTGCGAGCGGCTGTCCGCGTCCACGCGCGAGCTTCGCGAGCTCCGTAAACGGCATGCGCCGCACGCCGCTGACGACCGCATTGTCCTCGAGCATGCAGGTTCCGACGTCGCACAGCCATGCATCGGCGGCCGCCGACTTCAGCGCGGTCGCAAGCTGCATGGACGCCGCATGCGTCGCCTTGCCGGCGACGAAGGTGCCCGCGCTGCCATAGGCGCCGGTGTCGTGGCCGCCATGGGCGGTGTCGGACTGGCGCAGGCGGATTTTGTCGACGGTGGTCGCGAGCGTCGTCGCTGCGATTTGCCGGTGCACGGTGCTGGTGCCGTTGCCGAATTCGGCGGTGCCGACGGTGAGCTCGAAGCCGCCGTCCTCACTGAGCGCGATCGTGGCGTCGGCGAGGTGGCCGGCCGGCGGCGCGGTGTCGATCATGGTCAGCGCCACGCCGTCACCCACCAGCCATTCCGGCGACAGCTCCGGCCGCGGGCCATCGGCCTGCATGGCGCGCTCGACCAGGTCGAGGCACTGGTCGAGCCCGTAGGAGCCATAGAGCACGTCGTGATATTCGGAGGGCGGCGGCGACAGCATGGGATCGCCGGGCCTGACGATGTTGCGCCGGCGCATCTCGTAAGGGCTGATGCCGAGCTGCCTGGCCAGCTCGTCGATCGCAGCTTCGATCGCGATCTGGGTCTGGGGCAGGCCATAGCCGCGAAACGCGCCCGCCGGCACCGTATTGGTGTAGACCGCGTAGCCATAGACCCGCTTGTTCGTGCAATTGTAGACCGCGATCGACTCCGACAGCGAATGAAACATCACCGGCCCGGCATGATTGCCGTAGGCGCCGGTGTTGGAGAGCACGTCGAGCTGCAGCGCGGTGAGCTTGCCGCCGGCATCGGCGCCGGCCTTGACGTGAACCCGCATCGGATGCCGCGTCGAGGTCGCGATGAACTGCTCCTCGCGGGTCAGCTCCAGCTTCACGGGACGTCCGGTTTTGAGCGCGGCGAGCGCCAGGATGTCCTCCACGAACATCTCCTGCTTGCCGCCAAAGCCGCCGCCGACGCGCTCGCAGAACACGCGGACCTTGTCGATGGGAAGCTGGAAGATATCCGACAGCGCGCGCCGGGTCAGGAACGGCACCTGGGTCGAGGTGCGGACGTTGAGTACGCCCGCCTCGTCGAGCCAGGCGAGGCCGCCATGGGTCTCCAGCGCCGCATGCTGCACGCGATGGCTGTGGAAGGTGGCTTCGTAGGTGACGGCGGACGCCGCGAGCGCCGCCGCGACGTCGCCGAACTCGCCATGAGTTTCCGCCGCGAGGTTGCGGTGGGGATCGGCGATGCGGTTCGCAGTGGTGCGATCGGGGTGGATGATCGGCGCGCCCGGTGCCATCGCCTGCTCCGGGTCGATCAGCGCGGGCAGGATCTCATAATCCACCTTGAGCCGCCGGCAGGCCTCCTCGGCGGCGGCTTCGCTCTCGGCGACGACGGCGGCAACCTTTTGGCCGACGAAGCGAACGACGTCGTCGAGGACGCGGGTGTCCTCCGGGTCCATCCAGTCCATCTCGTGCCGCGCGGTCGAGATCAGCACCGATGGTGCATCCTCGTGCGTCAGCACCGCGAGCACGCCGGGAACGTTCAGCGCGTCGGACTTGTCGATCGCGACGATCCTGGCGTGGGCATGCGGCGACCGCGCGAGCTTGACGTGAAGCAGGCCGTCGATCGCGACGTCGAACGTGTAGCGCGCCTTGCCGCGAACGACGTCCGGGCCTGCCGGCGCCGGCAGGCTGCGGCCGAACGCTGCGCCGGGCTCGACGCTTGCCTCGATGTTGCACTTGCCGAGCAGCGCATCGTCGATTGCGCCATAGCCGGTGCAACGGCAGATATTGCCCTTCAGCGCGGAGCCGAGATCGGTGCGCTGCGCCTGGTTCAGCGAGGCGCAGGTCAGGATCATGCCGGCGGTGCAGAAGCCGCATTGAAAGCCCTGTGCGTCGAGGAAGGCCTGCTGCATCGGATGCGTGCCGTGCTCGCCGCCGAGGCCTTCGATGGTGGTGATGGCGTGTCCCTCGGCGCGGAAGGCCGGGATCAGGCAGCTGTGCACCGGTTCGCCGTCGAGCAACACGGTGCAGGCGCCGCAATCGCCGGCATCACAGCCCTTTTTCACGCCGAAATGGCCGAGCTCGCGCAGAAACGTGCGCAGGCATTGGCCGGGGCGCGGCTCCTGCGCAAATGGGCTGCCGTTGACCTCGAAGCTCATGACGGATTTGCTCCGAGCAGCTCGCCGCGGATCTCCTCGGCGAGCCGCAGCGTCATGTGCCTGCGCCAGAGCGGCTTGCCGTGGATGTCGGTGTGGTACAGCTCTTCCGTGATCTGCTGCGCGATCGCATCGCGAAGCGCGTTCGCGTCCGGAGCCTTTTGGAAGTCCAATTGGATCGGCCGCACCGTCGATGCGGTGACCGTGAGCCTCATCGTGCCATCGGCGTCGAGGCTGCCGATCAGCAGCGCCGCCGAGCGGCCGACCGGCGCCAGCGAGATCTGGCGAAACGCCGTGCGGCACTTCAACGCGGCAATCGGAATATCGATCTGGCGAAGCAGGTCGCCCGGCGTCAGGCGATTGCGCTGGTTGCCGGTGACGAAGTCGGTGACGGGGATTCGCTGCTCGCCGCCGCCGGCCTTCCAGATGGTGCAGACGCCGCCCAGCGCAGCCGTCAGCGAGATCATCGGTCCCGCCGGCAAGGACATGCAGAGATTGCCGCCGACCGTCGCCGTCTTCCAGATCTTGAACGAGGCCAGGAAGGCCCGGCAGCATTGGCCGATCAGCGGCGCTGCCAGCCAGTCGGGCGGGCAGGCGAAACCGTCGAGCTGCGCGACGGTGCAGGTGGCGGCGATGCTGAAATGGCTGTCGGTGATCGTCAGCGCCGGCCATTTCAGGTCGGCCAGATCGATCAGCCGCGTCAGATGGACCTGCGGCTCCGAAAACAGCCACGTGCCGCCCGCGAGCCAGGCGTCGCCTGCCGTCCAGGCCGGCAGTTGCGCCCGCGTTTGCGGATGGGCGACCTTCGTGATGGTGTTCAAATCCATGGCTGCGCGAGAGCTTCCGCCGGTGAATCGTGACGATGAGTCTTGCAAGACCGGAGCCAAGTCGCAACAAACAAAGTCGCAACAAACAAATCGTCGCGCGAAGGTGGCCAGGCCGGCGTTCATCTGGCTGGCCTGTCAGCGGATGTGAAGGAGAAGCGGGATCATGGGCGACACAAAGCCGATCTGGATCAGGGATCCCCTGGCCATCCTCGCCGACGGTGCCGCGCGCGGGATCGTGGTGGAGGACAGCCGGATCGTCGAGCTGGTGCCGGCGGGCCGCACGCCTGCGAGGGCGGATGTCGCGGTGTTCGATGCCAGCGAACACGTCGTGCTGCCGGGCCTGATCAACACCCATCATCACTTCTACCAGACGCTGACGCGGGCGCTGCCGGCGGCGATGGATCGCGAGCTGTTCCCCTGGCTCCAGGCGCTCTATCCGGTCTGGGCGAAGCTGACGCCCAAGGCGCTCGAGCTCGGTGTCACCGTGGCGATGTCCGAGCTGCTGCTCTCGGGCTGCACCACCACGACGGACCATCACTACGTCTTCCCGGCGGGCCTTGAGGACGCCGTCGATATCGAGGTCGGCGTCGCAAAGCGGCTCGGCATGCGCGTCCTGCTGACGCGCGGCTCGATGAACCTGTCGCAGCGCGATGGCGGCCTGCCGCCTGACAGCGTCGTGCAGGACGAGGACACGATCCTCGCCGACAGCGCGCGCGCGGTGGCCAGGCATCACCAGCGCGGCGCGGACGCGATGGTGCAGATCGCGCTGGCGCCGTGCTCACCCTTTTCGGTGACGACGTCGCTAATGCGCGCCACCGCCGATCTCGCCGGCAAGCTCGACGTGCGCCTGCACACCCATCTCGCCGAGACCGAAGACGAGAACAAATTCTGCGAGCAGATGTACGGCTGCCGTCCGCTCGACTATCTCGAGCAATGCGGCTGGCTCAACGCGCGAACCTGGCTTGCCCACGGCATATTCTTCAACGCCGACGAGATGAAACGGCTCGGCAAGGCGAAGACGAGCATCAGCCATTGCGCGTGCAGCAACCAGTTGCTGGCGTCCGGCTGCTGCCCGGTCTGCGAGATGGAGGAGGCCGGCGTCGGCATCGGGCTCGGCGTCGACGGCTCGGCCTCGAACGACGGCTCGAACCTGATGCAGGAGGTCCGTGCCGCGTTCCTGCTGCAACGGGCGCGTTACGGGGTGACCAAGGTCAGCCACAAGGATGCGCTGCGCTGGGCCACCAAGGGCTCGGCGGCCTGCGTCGGCCGTCCGGAACTCGGCGAGATCGCGGTCGGCAAGGCGGCGGACCTCGCGCTGTTCAAGCTCGACGAATTGCGCTTCTCCGGCCATGGCGACCCCTTGGCCGCACTGGTGCTGTGCGGAGCGCATCGGGCCGACCGGGTGATGGTGGCGGGAAAATGGGCCGTGATCGATGGCGCGATCCCGGGCCTCGACGTGACAGACCTCATCCGTCGCCACAGTTCGGCGGCGCAGGCCATGCGGATGGGATGAAAGAGGGGGCGACCACAAGTGCCGGGTGCTTCTGGCCACCCCCTCCGAACCTCCTCCGGGAGGAGCAGGTGATTTGGGTAAAGCAAGAAGCGTGCTACTTGCCCGGAAGCTTGTCGTCGATGCCTTTGACGTAGAAATTCATACCGAGAATCTGGCCGTCGTCGAGGTGATCGCCGCCTTTGCACTCGACCGGCTTGCCGTCCTGCCCAACGATCGGGCACTTGAACGGATTCAGCTTGCCCGCGATGATCGCGGCCTGGGCATCCTCGGCCAATTTTTTCACGTCGTCAGGCATGTTGGTATAAGGCGCCATCGCGAACATGTGACTGTCGAGGCCGCCCCAGCTATCCTCCGACTTCCAGGTGCCGGCGAGCTCGGCCTTGACCCGCTCGATGTAATAGGGGCCCCAGGTATCGAGGATCGAGGTCAGCTGGGTCTTGGGCCCGAACTTGATCATCTCGGAGTCCTGCCCGAAGGCGAGCTTGCCGCGTTCGCTGGCGATCTGCATCGCGGCTGGCGAATCCGTGTGCTGCATGATGACGTCGGCGCCTTGGTCGATCAGCGCCTTGGCGGCATCGGCTTCCTTGCCGGGGTCGAACCAAGTGTTGGCCCAGATGATTTTGACCTTGATGTTCGGGTTGATGGTCTGTGCCGCCAGCATCGTCGCGTTGATGCCGGAGACGACCTCCGGAATCGGGAACGAGCCGATATAGCCGAGCACGCCGGACTTCGACATCTTGGCCGCGATCAGCCCCTGGATGTAGCGGCCCTGAAACCATTTCGCCGAGTAGGTCGACATGTTCGGGTTGCGCTTGTAGCCGGTGGCGTGCTCGAAATGGACGTTCGGATATTTTTTCGCGACCTTCAGCGTCGGGTCCATGTAGCCGAACGACGTCGTGAAGATCAGCTTGTTGCCGGCGCGGACGAGCTGCTCGATGGAGCGCTCGGCGTCGGGGCCTTCGGGCACGTTCTCGAGATAGGTGGTCTCGATCTTGTCACCCAGCTCCTTCACCAGCGCCTGGCGCGCAAGATCGTGCTGATAGGTCCAGCCGAGATCGCCGATCGGACCCAGATAGATGAAGCCGACCTTGAGCTTGTCGGCGGCGGAGGCTGCACTGACGCTCCCGGCAAGCAGGAGTCCGGTGGCCAGCGCAAGAAGTGATTTCCTCATCATCGATCTCCAAACATCAGGGGAAAGCCACGATCCGCAATTGCGCGCCCCGTCGCGCCCGTTGCGGAAATGCAATTCAGCGGTCCGGCACGAACACGGTGCCGAGCGCGGCCGGTGCGGTCGAGCCGCCGCTGCGCGCGCGGGAGAGCAGGACCAGCACGATGACGGTGGCCAGATAAGGCAGCGCCGACATGAATTGCGAGGGAATGCCGATGCCCCAGCCCTGCGCGTGCAACTGCAGGATCGTCACGGCCCCGAAGAGATAGGCACCGATCACGAGCCGTCCCGGGCGCCAGGACGAGAACACCACCAGCGCCAGCGCGATCCAGCCGCGGCCCGCGGTCATGCCGGGAATGAAGAACGGCGTATAGGCCAGCGGCAGATAAGCGCCGGCAAGGCCCGCGCAGGCACCGCCGAACATCACGGCGAAGGTGCGGATGCGCAGCACGGGATAGCCGAGCGCATGCGCGGAGACGTGATTGTCGCCGCAGGCGCGCAGGATCAATCCCGCCCGGGTGCGATACAGGAACCACCAGACGCCAATGACGAGGGCAATGGAGACGTAGACGAAGCCATCCTCGCCGAACAGCACGCGGCCGATCAGTGGGATGTCGGTCAGGCCGGGAATGTGGAGGTGCACGGCGGGCGTGATGCGCTCGCCGACGAAGCCGGCGCCGATCAGTCCGGACAGTCCGACGCCGAGGATGGTCAGCGCGAGACCCGTTGCCACCTGATTGACGGCGAGCCCGAGCGCCATCAGTGCGAAGATCAGCGACATCATCGTGCCCGCGACGATGCCGAACAACGCGCCAACGAAGACCGATCCGGTGAGCCAGGCGCCGGCAAAGCCGCAAGCCGCGCCAACGATCATCATGCCCTCGACGCCGAGATTGAGCACGCCGGAGCGCTCGGTCACAAGCTCCCCGGTCGCGGCGATCAGGAGCGGCGTGGACGCGGCGAGCACGGCCAGGATGATGGCTTCAATGAGTTCCACGGGCCACCTGACGGTTCGGGAAGCTCAGCTTGAATCGGTAGAGGATCAGGGAATCGCAGGCGAGCACATAGAACAGCAGCATGCCCTGAAAGACCTTGGTGACATCCAATGGAATCTTCATCGCGATCTGCGCCTGCTCGCCGCCGATAAAGGTCAGTGCAAGGAAAAGACCTGCAATTAGTATTCCAAGCGGGTTCAGTCGGCCGAGGAAGGCGACGATGATGGCAGTAAAGCCGTAGCCGGGGGAGATGCCGGGCTGGAGATGTCCGACCGGGCCAGCCACCTCAATGATGCCGGCGAGCCCTGCGAGCGCGCCTGAGACCGCGAAGGTCAGGATGATCAATTGATTGGCGTTGAAGCCGCCGAACCGCGCCGCGCGGGGCGCCGCGCCGACCACGCGGATCTCGAACCCCTTGATAGTGCGACCGAGCAGGATCGCGGCTGCGGCGACGACAAGAAGCGCGATGATCGAACCGAGATGCAGCCGGCCGCCCTCGATCAGCAACGGGACGGTCGCGACGGAATCGAACTCCGCCGTGGTCGGGAAATTGAAGCCGTTGGGGTCGCGCCAGGGTCCGCGCACGAGATAGTCGAGCAAGAGGTCGGCGACATAGACCAGCATCAGGCTGGTCAGGATCTCGCTGGCGCCGAACTTCACCTTGCAGATCGCGGGGATCAACGCATAGAGCGCGCCCGCAGCGGCAGCGAGGACGAACATGGCCGGCAGCACCCAGGCGCCGGCGTCGGTGCCCTGCGTCTTCACGGCGATCCAGCTTCCGGCGACCGCGCCGACCAGGAATTGCCCTTCGGCGCCGATGTTCCAGGCATTGGCGAGATAGCAGAGCGACAGCCCGATCGCGATCATCACCAGCGGCGTCGCCTTCACCGCGATCTCCTGCAGCGAATAGCTGTCCGTGAGAGGTGCGATGAAATAGGCGTGCAGGGCGAGCAGCGGATTCTTGCCGAGGATTGCGAACAAGATGACCATGGTCACGATGGTGAGGCCGATCGCGATCAGCGGCGAGACCAGCGCGATCGTGTTGGAGCGCTCGGCGCGCTTCTCAAGCACCAACTGCATGCGCGGCCTCCTTCGGCTCGAGGCTGCTGCCGCCCATGAGCAGGCCCAGCTTTTCGCGGCTGGCCTCGCGGGTGGCGAGCGGAGCCGACAGCTTGCCGTGGAACATCACGGCGATGCGGTCGGCGATCTCGGCGAGCTCGTCCAGATCCTGGCTGGTCACCAGCACGGCGGCGCCTGCGGTTGCGAGATCGAGTAGCGCCTGGCGAATGACGGCAGCGGCGCCGGCATCGACGCCCCAGGTCGGCTGGCTCACCACCAGCACCGCGGGGTTGCGCAGGATCTCGCGTCCCACGATGAACTTTTGCAGATTGCCGCCGGAGAGGCTGGCAGCCTCGGGATCCCGCTTGGCCTTGCGGACATCAAATGTTTCGGTCGCGCGGTCTACCGTCTTCAGCGTGGCGGCGGTGTCGATGAAGCCGTGATGGACCATGCCGCTGGCCGCGTGCCCGGTCAGCAGCGCGTTCTCCGAGAGCTTCATGCGCGGCGCGGTGCCATGGCCGAGCCGCTCTTCGGGAACGAAGGCTGCTCCCAGCTTGCGTCGCTGCGTGATCGAGAGATGGCCGGCGGCAATGCCTTCGATCACCACCGTGCCCGGATCCTTCGAGAGACGCTCGCCGGACAGCGCGGCGAATAATTCGTCCTGGCCGTTGCCGGCGACGCCGGCGATGCCCAGGATCTCGCCGCCCTTCAGTTCGAACGAGATGTGCTCGAGCCGCACGCCATGCGCCTCGGCTGGCGCAAGCGAGAGATCGTTGACGACGAGCCGTGGCACGGTGGTTGTCCGGCCGGACGCCGCCTTCACCTCCTTGATCTCGCCGCCGACCATCATGCGTGCCAGCGAAGCGGCGGTCTCGTGCCGGGGATTGCAGGTCTCGACCTTCCTGCCGCCGCGCAGGATCGTCGCGGTGTCGCAAAGCCGCTTCACCTCCTCGAGCTTGTGGCTGATATAGAGGATGGCACGGCCTTCGGCCTTGAGGCGCTCCAGCACGATGAAAAGCTGATCGGCTTCCTGCGGTGTCAAGACGGCGGTAGGCTCGTCCAGGATCAGGAATTTCGGATCCTGCATCAGCGCGCGGACGATCTCGATGCGCTGACGCTCGCCGACCGACAATTGCCAGACCTCGCGCCTGGGATCGAGCGGAAGGCCGTATAGCTTCGACACCTGCTCCAGTCGCGATGACATGTCCTTGAAGGATTCTTTCCCGTCGAGGCCGAGCGCGACGTTCTCGGCGACGGTGAGATTGTCGAACAGCGAGAAGTGCTGGAACACCATGCCGATGCCGAGGCTGCGTGCTTCGGAGGGACCGGACAACACGACCGGCTGACCCTGCCAGCGAATCTCGCCGGCGCTGGGCTGGATCAGCCCATAGATCGCCTTGACCAGCGTCGACTTGCCGGCACCGTTCTCGCCGAGCAGCGCATGGATTTCGCTCGGCCGGATATCGATGTCGATGGAATCGTTGGCGAGGAAATCGCCATAGCGTTTGGTGAGTCCGATCGACCGCAGCAGCGGGGGCTCGCCGGAATTCAGGCCGTCAGGTGTCGAATCCAACATTCGCTGCTGCGCTGGCATGGTGAAATGGCCCCGATAGTGGGCCAGTTTGAACCTCGGCGTAAGGTGTGAAAATGCGTCATCCCTTGCTCAACGCTTTGGCAGGCGGGTGGTACGGGCGGCTCACCGTTTTCGCCGGGGCGAAGATCATGCTCAAACGCCGGGTGTCCCGCATTGCGGGGTGCTGTTGCAGATTTGTGACGGTCCAAGCCAAATCGGAACCCGTTGTGCAGACGCGACGTCGCGGTGAGCAAAGTTGCGTCACCGCGACGATGCACGGCAGCTCGCACTCAACATCGGGTCCCGACGCTTCATTCCCGCGAGATCCGTTCGGCAAAAAAGAAAAGCGAAATCAAACGGGAATGTCCGGCAACAGACGGCCTCGCCCAGCCGCATATCCGGTGACGGCGGCGCGCAAAATCCTTCCGCATTCTGCGATGAAGCGCCGTGCCTTGCCGAAACAAGCGGCATGCCTTGGAAAAAGTTGAGGCTTCTCACTCCGGGAGAACGGCGCAAGTGTCGCACCCAAGGGCGCTCATTGACGTGTCCAAACTCGGGGGTATTCAGGATGTCGTTTTGTTTGAAGGCAGTGGCAGCAGCGGCGCTGTCACTTGCCACGCTGGCCACCGGCGGCCTGGCTCAGGCGGCGGATCTGCCGGTCAAAGCTGCCAAGAAAGCGCAGGACCTTCCGTTCTTCCTGGTGATCGATAACCGCGTCACCTACTCGTACATCTTCAACGCCTCTCAGCCCGGTGCGTGGTCGTTTCGGCCGGACGGCTCGATCGACAGCAAGACCACCAAGCAGGTCTATTCGTTCACCCACTTTGACGCCTGGGCGTATGGCACGAACTTCTTCACCATCTCCATGTTCAAGTCCGATCACAATGACCCGGCCGGGCCGTGCACAAATGCGGGGACGATCTTCGGTGCGCCGGCGACGTGCGCGGGAGCGACCGAAATCTACGGCCTGTTCCGCTCGACCTTCGGCTGGAACGAGATCTTCAACACCAAGGCTTTCACCGCGGGGCCGCTGCACAACATCTCGTTCGAGGTCGGCATGGATGCCAATACCGAGAACAGGTATTTCGGCGCCGCCAAGCGCGACGTCGTCGGTGGTCTGCAGTTTGCGTTCGATCTGCCCTACAAGGGTTACTTCAACGTCGCGCCGCTGGTGTACTGGGAATTCGCCAATCACAACTCGTTCAGCCAGTGCGGGCTGTTCGGTCCGGGCGTTCCCGGCGTGACCTGCCTTGCCGACGGCAACACCTCGTTCAAGCCGACCTGGGCCGTCGAGATCAACTACTACATGGATCTCGGCTTCCTGCCGCCGAACATGCAATATTTCTCGATCAGCGGCCGCGCCGGCTGGTACGGCAAGAAGGGCACCGACACTGAACCGCTTCCCTACAGCCCTGCGAACGGCGTCTACAACACCGCGGTCGAGTTGAATTCGGAGCCCATCCGCCTGACCTTCGATGCTTCGAAGGCCGCCTGGGGTGACAAATACTCACACTTCGTGGACGTCTGGGTGGCTTACCGCTACTGGCAGAACAAGTTCGGTCTCGATCACAACCTTGCCGTCGGCTGTACCACGGCTGTCGGTGGCCGGACGGTGAGCACGGGGTCCTGCACCGAATCCTCGCTCTACTCCGGCATCACCGTGAAGTTCTGATCGGTCGATGTCGAAAGGTTTGGATGGCGCCGCGTCGACATGCGCGGCGCCATTCGCGCATGCCAGGAGGGCTCCCGCAGGGCAGGCAAAGCGAAGCGTCCCCACCATTTCGGCGGCGTTGGGCACGGCGCAAGCGCGTCTTTGCCCCCGCTACGGTAGCGGTTGTTCAAACATCTATTTCGTCCATACGCCGTCGTGCAGCGCTTCGGCTTCGTCCTCGAGCAATGGACCAACGACCTCGGTCGGGCGCTGGCCGCTGGCAAAGACCTCGCGGCACGGCAGGTCGAGGGTCGGATTGTCAGGATGATTGCCGGTGACGCCGCGCAGGCGATGCTCGCTGAGGCCGTAGACGACGCGGCCGATGCCAGCCCAGTAGATTGCACCGGCGCACATCGCGCAGGGCTCTGCCGAGGAGTAGAGCGTCGCTGTCGCCAGCACCCCGCGGCTGAGCGTTCGGCAGGCTTGTGTGGCCGCGAGACGTTCGGCATGCGCGGTGCCATCGTGATCCGGCATGTAGCCGTTCTCGGCCTCGATCAGCACCGTGCCGTTCGCATCGACGACGATACAGCCGAACGGATGATTGCCGTGGGTGAGCGAGCGGCGGGCGACACCGAAGGACAGGCGCAGAAAGTGTTCGTCCCGTACGGATGGGCTGGTCATCAATCCTCCGCGGTCAGTGTTCCGCCATGCTCCGGCCGACCTCGGCGTCGCCTGTCCATGCTTCATACACGAATTCGGGCGAACATCACGACCGGTAGGTCGAGGATTGTCGCCGCTCGGGCTGGTTGAAGGCGCGCCGCCGGACGCCGGCACGTCATCTGGACGAAATACGAATCAGCCATGCTTCGGATGGTGGCCGCACCATCGGAGTGACCTTGGCCGCATATGAATAGCGATATCTCGTTGCCCTCAGAACGCGGAAACCGATTCTACCAAGGCGTGACTGCGACGCTCATCGCCAACGCCCTCCAGGCGGTCAATTTTCTCGGAGATCGATTCCTGAGAGAATCGCATCGCTCGTTGTCGGCCATCGAGGACATTTATCGGCACGCGATGGACAGGGCCTTTTCGGTGACCGAGGCCTTCCTCGTCACCGGCGCGCCCCACGCATCCGCCTATTATCCCCGCGACTTCGCCTGGTTCTACCCCGATGTGCTCGACCCCGAGACTATCATGGATGCGCAGGACGCGGTGCGGCGGGCTCGGCTGCTCGACAAGAGCGTCCGTCTGCTGCTTGAGGCGGTCCGTGCCGGCGTCGTCACGACGACCATCGTCCCGGCGGGGCGGGGCCGATATCTCGGCGTGAATTATTTCTCGCGTCCGTCGGATACGCTGCTCGGCATCCTGGCCGGCCTGCGGCAGATGATCTCTGCCGATCAGAGGGGGGCGTCCTATCTGGCGATGTCGCAATGCGCGCATGCCGGCCGTCTGCTGCTGGACGAGTATGGCGGCGACCTGAAGCGTGCAGTCCTCAAGCTCGCAAGCGAGCTCGAGCCGTTCGACCATGACGGCGCCAGATATCTGCTGTGTGACGCCCGTGGCCCCCGCTCCGCTGCAACGGACACCCGCGCCGAGCGCCGGCGTTTCGTGACCAACGCCTGCGTCCACACGACCTTCGTGTGGAGTGTGCAGCTCGGGATCGTCGGCGAGAACGAGCTGAAGCGGCTGCTCGGGCGCGACCTCGCGCAGTCCAAGAAGGACTTGCTCCGCCTGTTCGGCAGGGACGGATACGTCAGGCATTCCCTGGATGGTCCGAAGGGCCCGCCGGCGTCTGCGGTCGCGCTGGATTTCGTCAGCGTGCATCGCGGCTTCTGGGATCTGAACGAGGCCAGCGAGAGAGCATTGTTCGCGGCCACCGCGGACCTGATCATCGGCGAGCCGCGCTTCCGTATCCCCAGCACGTTCCACTTCCTGGTGTCCGCGGACAATCCGCGCAACAAGATGATCCACAAAATCGCGGCGCCGGCCTATCAGGGGCGTTCCTCCTGGCCGACGTTCAACGTCGAATTCGCCGATCGCATGCTGGACTATGATGAATTCTCGGGGAGCGACACCTACCGTTCCTGCGCTCAGGGAATATTGAAGGACATCCGGACCGCGACCGAGCTGCACGGCGGATACCAGGAG
>RXJC01000521.1 GCA_003963435.1 Bradyrhizobiaceae bacterium
GATGCAGATTTCCTCGACCAGGACCAGGCGCTCTTCCTGCTCGGCCAGATGCCGCTTTACAATGCTCACGAGATCTCCTGCTTTGCGCTCAATTTATCACGTATGTCGAATTGCACGGCCGCCCAATGCACGAGTCGAACAGGCCCCATCACCGAGGCAGCGAACACAACGACGGGAAAGGCATCCCCCGGCAGCGGGGGGCTCCCGCAGGCCGCAAGCATCGCTGGTAGGTTAGCTCTTCGAGCAGCTCTTGCTGCTTTTCGCCAGGGACCGAAACGACGAGTCAGCCGTCCAGCGATCGAGGTCGCCGCTAGTCTCAACCTCACGCCTGAGTTGGCCCGGCGAACGCAGTCCAGAACAGATTGTCGGCTCTTCCCTCGGTGACCAAGCGCGATGATTTTGACGCGAAGCCACTGACGAGCTTGGTGATGTATCGCTTTGACTGCGGTCCATCAAAAACCCCGCTCCCAATGTTTGGAAACGGGGCGTGACCACGAGCTCTGCCAGTACATCCGTGGCGAGAGCGACAGGTCCGTCGTGCTCTTACTTAAGCAGCACGAAGATTTTCAGCGGCGGACTTGCCCGTACGACGGTCTGCGACGACGTCATAAGAGACCGTCTGACCTTCGCTGAGAGTGCCCATGCCGGCGCGTTCGACCGCGCTGATATGAACAAAAACGTCGTTGCTGCCGTCTGACGGCTGGATAAAGCCGAAGCCCTTTTGGGTGTTAAACCACTTCACTGTACCTGTGCTCATCAGGTCGTCCTTTCGTATACGCGCAGGATCTGGCGCGCGGAGTCACGGCCAGTATCCGAGTTCGTCGATGTTGGAGAATGTCTGAAACGTGCGCGCCGTCAGGAGCTGAGGCGAAAGCGGAACAGTTGTTCGGCCAGTATCGATGCCTGGGACACTACACCAACAGTTGAAAGACTACAATAAGAAAGCCAATGGTGCTTTTCGTCACGGGTGGCGGTTTGTTCCGAACCTGACGATTGATTGGGAACGACCTTGGTGTCTGGACCTGTCGCGGCTCCTCGTCGGCACAACAAAAGACAAGGCGTCGGTCGGGCCGGCGGCTCGAAATGCTTCTGCGAGCTTCACTTTTTGCGCGCTTTCCTCTATGCTTGAGCATGGCAAAATTAAAAGTGAATTTCAAACCAGTCCGTCGCTCTGAAGGCGACTGGGCTATCATCGCCGAGTACCCAGGCGCAGAACCCCGAGAAATCCCGGGCTTCACGAGCAAGACCGAAATTGACGATTGGATGAATGGAGAGCGTCGGATCGCGTGGCTCCGATCCCAGGGTTACGCGAAGTGACTTGATCACTCCTTCCTCCAACTACCAGGGCGATACGACCCTGATCAATGAGTGCAAGGATCCAGCGATGACCGAACGGAAACGCTCCGCCCAGCAGCAGGTCGCCGACGAGGCGGCCCGCAAGGCGCAAAACCCAAACGGAGCGCGGCAAACGATTGCGGACAGTCAGGCCGATCCAGAGTTCCAGGAAAACCACAAACGTCTCAGAGCGGAGCGGTTAGCGCGAGAGGTCGAGGGCAAGGCCGGCAGGTGAGGCGTCTTGAAGCGCCATTCAGGAATGTTCTTCCCCTTGGTGCTTGATCAGCGTTTATCTGCCGCTTGTCTGTCGGCTTTCTTCTCGAGCTGATCAATTCAGTCGAGTGCGCTGCTCAAGAGCTCGTTCAACACCAGCAGTGTTAAGTAGAGCTGCTGCGACATGCCGGGTGTTACAGCAAGTATCACTCGCTTTATTTCCTCTCGCATTGCCATGAACGCGTCGCGAGGGCACGGCGCAAGCCCAATGATGTCAACGCCCCGCTCTTGCCCGTTGATCCATCGCAACAAAGTCTCAGCCAGCGTTGGTATCGTTTTTGATGTCCGTTTGGAAAGAACGGGCCGCAAGAACGGGAGATGACATATGGCCAGGGAAGTCGTGATTTGCTCACCGGTGCGCACCGCAATCGGCACATATGGCGGTACGCTGAAGGACTTGCCTGCCGCCGATCTGGGTGCCGTGGCAATCCGCGCATCTCTTGATCGCGCGAAATTGTCGCCCGATGCGGTCGGCAGCGTCGTCATGGGGAACGTGATCCAAGCCGGCAACAAAATGAATCCGGCCCGACAAGCAGCCATCAACGGGGGCATCCCTGTCGCTGTTCCCGCATTGACCGTCAACCGGGTCTGCGGCTCCGGCGCCCAGGCTATTGCGAGCGCCGCTCAGGAAGTCATGCTGGGATTCATCGACAGCGCTGTGGCTGGCGGCATGGAAAACATGGACCGTGCGCCGTATCTCATGGGCTCCGGGCGTTGGGGTTATCGCATGGGTGATGCGAAGATATTCGATGCGATGCTGATGGACGGCCTTAACGACGCCTTTTCCGGTCAACATTCCGGATGGCACACGGAGGATCTCGCGACCTCGCATCAGATTACCCGTGAAGAGCAAGACCGTTGGGCCGAACGTTCGCAAAAATGCTTCTCCGCGGCTCAGGCCAGCGGCAAGTTTGCCGCGGAAATCGCACCTGTCGAAATTGCCTCCCGCAAGGGGCCGACGCTATTCGACAAGGACGAGCACAACCGGCCGGACACCACGTTGGAGAGTCTCGGAAAGCTCAAGCCCGCCTTCCGTAAGGACGGCACGATTACGGCCGGCAACGCACCCGGGCTCAATACCGGCGCGTCCGCGATGATCGTGGCCGATCGGGCCTGGGCTGATAAGAAAGGTTTGGCCCCCATGGCACGGCTGGTCGCCTACGGGGTTGGGGCTGTCGAACCAGGCATGTTCGGATTGGGGCCGGTTCCGGCGGTCAAGCAGGCGCTCGAACGTGCCGGCTGGAAAACCTCGGATATCCAGCGCATCGAGATCAACGAGGCCTTCGCAGCGATCGCCATCGCGGTTGCGCGTGACCTCGGTCTCGACGCCGGCATCGTCAACGTGGAAGGCGGAGCGATCGCGCATGGTCATCCGATCGGCGCCTCCGGGGCGGTGCTTACCACGCGATTGCTCCATTCGATGAAACGCGACGGCATCAAGAAAGGCGTCGTCACTCTTTGCATCGGCGGCGGACAGGGCATTGCACTTGCCCTTGAATCGATGAGTTGAGTGTATTCCCGTGCTTTGGAGCGCGCCGGTGTCCGGCGCGCCGGGCAACGGTGGCCAAACCCAGGACGGTTATAGTGTCTGACTTCCGTGCGCTGAACGCCCCGACCGCGTTTCTGTTTTTTACCGGAAAGGGCGGGGTCGGTAAGACCTCGCTTGCGTGCGCGACGGCCGTCGGCCTCGCCGACCGCGGACGAAATGTTCTTCTCGTCAGCACTGATCCGGCGTCGAACCTCGACGAAATGCTCGAAGTCAGTCTCAACGATCGCCCGACGCCGGTGCCCAACGTCACCGGCCTTTCGGCGATGAACATCGATCCCGCAGCGGCCGCCGAGGGTTACCGCAGTCGTGTCCTTGATCAGCTTGGACCAGAGGTTACCGCCGATGAGCGGTCGACCGTGCGCGAGCAGCTCTCCGGCGCGTGTACGACCGAAATCGCAGCCTTCGACGAGTTCGTCGGATTGCTGGACGGCGATACGGCGGGGTTCGATCACATCATATTCGATACGGCCCCGACCGGCCACACGCTCAGGCTCCTCAGTTTGCCAAAGGCGTGGACCGGCTTTCTGAAGGACAATGATCGGGGCGCGTCCTGCCTTGGGCCGCATTCAGGTTTGAAGATGCAGGAGGATCGCTTTCGCAAGGCACTCGAGGTCCTTGGCGATCCCGCGCGGACGACCATCATCCTCATTACCCGCGCCGATCACGGCGCAATCCGTGAGGCGGCGAGGACATCGGGCGAGCTTGACGGACTCAATCTCTCGAACCAGCTTCTCGTGGTCAACGGGCGCTTCCACGCGACCGACCCGACCGATTCCATCGCGGTTGCCCTCGAGCGGGATCAGAACGAGGCGTTGGCAGCAATGCCTGCCGCGCTCACAAGACTGCCGCGAGATGAAATCCCTCTGCTTGGATTCGACATCGTCGGGCTGGCGGCTCTGAGGGCCGTGCTGTCTCCGGCCAATCAGGCGTCGGTTGCTTCAGTCGAGCCAAGTGCAGAACCGGTTGACCTGCCGGGCCTCGACAAGCTGGTCGATGACATCGCGCAGGGCAAGCACGGCCTCATCATGGTCATGGGCAAGGGAGGCGTCGGAAAGACGACGATTGCTGCAGCCGTCGCAGTGGGATTGGCCAAGCGGGGGCATGCCGTCCACCTCAGCACGACCGATCCCGCAGCTCACGTCGCTTTTGTCGTCGATGGTGTCATGCCCGGCCTGACGGTCGACCGGATCGACCCGCGGGTCGAGACGGAACGGTATGTCGCGAAAATCCTGGCAAGCCGAGGCGGGGACCTCGACGAGCAAGCGAAGGCGCTGCTGATTGAAGACCTCGCCTCGCCCTGTACAGAGGAGGTCGCCGTATTCCACGCCTTCTCGCATATCGTCGCGGAGGCCCGGAGTGCTTTCGTGGTGCTCGATACGGCGCCGACGGGCCACACACTCCTTCTGCTGGACGCCACCGGCGCGTATCATCGCCAGATGACAAGCCAGCTCGCACCGTCCTCTCCGGGGCGCATCGTCACCCCGCTGATGAGGCTGCAGGATCCGGACCACACCAAGGTTGTCCTGGTGACGCTGCCGGAGACGACCCCGGTTTCCGAGGCGGCTTCCCTTCAGGAAGACTTGCGGCGTGCCGACATCGAACCGTACTGCTGGGTCATCAATAAGAGCCTCGCAGTTTCGGGGACCCGCGATCCGCTGCTGCGGCTACGGCTCGACAAGGAGCGGACGCAGATCGCTCGTGTTCGGAGCGGACTCGCAAAACGCGCCTTCGTCATCGGATGGCGAAGGAAACCACCGGTCGGCGTGGCAGAGCTTCTGACTCTCTCGTGACTATACGTATCGCCTGAACGGCGAGACGCAGGGAGACTTTCGGCAATCGCCTGTTTTCACGCCAATCAAAACAGCCAATGATTTCAATGCCCCTGCTACTGTGCATGGGGTTGTTTTCGCGCTTTTCGTTGTGAGGCTGCCGAGCCGGCCGTGCCTCAGCGCCGGCCGCGCCGCGTCTCGGCCTTGGCCGGCGGCTCGGTCTGCGTCGCGCAGGTCGCGGCCTGAAGCGTCGCCTGTGCCTGCGGCATCAGGCCGGGCTCGGGGGCGAGCGCCTTCATCAGGATCAATCCGGTCGTGGTCGGAGAGTCGATGATCAGGCGGTCGGCCGCGGTGACTTCTTCGTCCTCGGGCAGCTCGCTGTGCTGCGCTTCCGTCATCAGGTCGAGCTCGATCACCTTGCGGCCCGCCGAGCGGTCGTTGATGGCGTAATAGGCGATCTCGTTGCGGGTGTAGAACGACACCGAGGTGTAGGCCTGGCTCACCGGCACCGTGAGCTTGATCGGTCCGCCCGAAAGGTCATAGCGGCAGATCGCGAGCGCAAACGCCGGGTCCATGAACGGCATCGGCGACGTCGAGGGATCGGCGAGGGGAAGCTGGGTGACGCCGTTCACCTTCGTCATCGGCGTCAGGCGCGAATAGGCGTCCTGCGTCGCGATCCGCGGCAGCGCCAGCACGCTGACGAGATGGACCACGAGGCCGAGCACGATTCCGGCGATGATGGTGAACGCCAGGCGGATCATGAGCAGCCCACCGTCGCGATGGAGGGCATCGGCGCATCGCGCTGGGTGCGCGTGGCGACCCCGACCGGGGTGTCGTAGAGGCGCAGCATCAATGCGTAGCGCTCGATGCCGCCGGTCGGCAACCAGTTGCCGGAGCGCGAGCGCGAGGCGATGCGGATCTCGAACGTGCCGTCGGACGCGCGCACGATCTCCTGGCTGGTGAAGCCGTAACGCTGGAGCGAGTTGGCGACGAGGTGGCCCTTGCGGTCGTACAGCGTCAGCGTCCAGAACCGCGCCGGCGGCGTCACGCCGGAGACGACGACGTCGCAGCGGCCGTCGAGCGCCTTCTTCTTGTCGTCGGTGGTGGCGGTGAAGGCGACGCCGTCGCCGGTGCCGATCGGCAATTCGCCGTTGCGCACGATGGTGGCGCGCGAATAGGGGTCGACATCGGCGGTGCCGGTGCGCGGCCGCGCGGTCCAGGCGCCGATGGTCAGCGCGCCGATCTCGGTGCCGCGCGTCGTCGTCATCCAGGTCGCGCCGACGCCGACCACGCCTGCGAGAAGGAGCGCCGTCAATGTGATCAGGATCAGCCGCACTTGTTTCGATCAGTTCTTGCGCGGGGCGGATGCGTTCGCATTCTCTTCCGCGTAGTTCTGCGGGAAGGCGAGCGCGCTCGTCGACGAGGGCTTGGCCGGCTTGCCGTCGTCGGCCGTCGATTTGTTCGCGGTCTTGGCGGCGTCATCGAGCAGCTTCTCGACCCGCACCAGGACGTCGGCGCCGCGCTTGGTCAGCACCGGCGGCGGACCCGGCTTGGTCTCCAGCACCTTCGGCGCCGCGTTGGCCTGCGCGTTGCTGAAATGCTGCGGCGGCAGCTTCTGGCCCATGCCGACGCCGGGGATTTCCCTGACCTCGACGCCCTGATGCGCCGCGACCATGATGTCGTGCCAGGTCTGCGCCGGCAGCGAGCCGCCGGTCATGCGGTTGGTCGGCGAATAGTCGTCGTTGCCGTACCAGACCGCGCAGGTGAAATTGCCGGTGTAGCCGACGAACCAGGCGTCGCGATACGCATTGGTCGTGCCGGTCTTGCCCGCGGTCGGGATGCCGTCGAGCGCGGCGCGGCGCGCGGTGCCTTCGCTGACGACGTGGCTCATCATGCCCGCCATGTCGGCGGCGATGTTCGCAGGGATCGCCTGCCGCGGCTTCGGACCGTCGCGGTCCCATCGCCAGACCAGGTCGCCGGTGCCGGTGCGCACTTCGAGCACCGAATGCGGCGTCACCGCCTTGCCGCGGTTGGGGAAGGTCGCGTAGGCGACCGCATGCTCGAGCACGGTGACTTCGTCCGAGCCGATCGGCAGCGACGGCGTGTCGGGCAGGGGTGCCTTGATGCCGAAGCGGCGCGCGACCTCGACGATCTTGGCGCGGCCGATCTTGGCCGGGTTCGGCGCCTTCGGCTGCTCCTTCTGACCGATCGCGATCGACAGCTTCACCGGCACCACGTTGATCGAGCGCGTGATCGCCTGGGTCAGCGTCACCGAGCCGGAATAGGAATGGCCGTAGTTCTGCGGGCACCAATTGCCGATGCAGACCGGGCCGTCGACCACGATCGAGTTCGGCGTGAAGCCGTTCAGCAGCGCCGTGGTGTAGACGTAAGGCTTGAACGACGAACCCGGCTGGCGATAAGCGTCGGTGGCGCGGTTGAACTGGCTGGCGCCGTAGTCGCGGCCGCCGACCATTGCGCGGATGCCGCCGTCGAGATCGGCGACGACGGTCGCGGCCTGCGTCGCGTGATAGTCGCGGCCGAACTGGCGCAGCTGGTTCTCCACCGCGTCCTCCGCGGCCTTCTGCACGTTGGCGTCGATGGCGAGCCGCACCACGAAGACGCGCTCGGTGTACGACTTCGGGAAGGTGTCGACCAGCTTGCGCATCTCGTCGAAGGCGTAGTCGAGATAATAGTTCGGCGAGGCCTCGTCGCGGCGGTCGACGGCGAAGGCCGGATTGCGGCGGGCGCCGAACACCTGGCCCTCGGTCATGAAGCCGGCATCGACGAGGTTGTCGAGCACGACGTTGGCGCGGGCGCGGGCGGCGGGCAGGTTGATGTGGGGGGCGTATTTCGTCGGCGCCTTGAACAGGCCGGCAAGCATGGCGGCTTCCGCCAGCGTCACGTCGCGCGCCGACTTGTTGAAGTAGAAATGCGCCGCGCCGTCGACGCCGAAGGTGCCGCCGCCCATATAGGCGCGGTCGAGATACAGCTTGAGGATCTCGTTCTTGGTCAGGCGCCATTCCAGCCAGACCGCGAGGAAGGCCTCGTTGACCTTGCGCTCGATGGTGCGCTCGTTGCTCAGGAACAGGTTTTTCGCGAGCTGCTGGGTGATCGAGGAGCCGCCCTGGCGGACGCCGCCGGCTTGCGCGTTGGTGACGAGCGCGCGCGCGGTGCCGGCGATGTCGATGCCGAAATGCTCGTAGAAGCGGCGGTCTTCGGTCGCCAATGTCGCCTTGATCAGCACGTCAGGAAAGTCTTCCAGCGGGATCGAATCGTTGTGCTTGATGCCGCGGCTGCCGATCGGGTTGCCGTAGCGGTCGAGGAAGGTCACCGCGAGGTCGGACTTCTTCAGCCAGTCCTCGTCCGCGGTCTCGCGGAAGGCGGGGATGGCGAGCGTGAGCATCACGACGAGGCCGCCGAGGCCCAGCGTCGCGGCCTCCGACAGCGGCTCGATGAAAACCCAGCGCTTCCAGCGCCCGACATAGAACCGGTCCATGAAGGTGGAGTAGCGCTCGTAGAGCTCGCGGATGCCCTTGGCCGAGGAGAACAGCGAAGAGTCGATACGCGCGTCGAGGTCCAGAAAGAAATTCCGGACGCGGCTCTTCCAGTTGGATGGTGTGATCTGGACCACCTAGAACCCTTGAGGCTCGCTTCGACAGCGTTCAAGCACCCGGCCGGGGCGGCACCGAGACGTCTTGCGGGAATGTTGCGGCAAACCCAAGGCGCCCGGTTCGCATCCTCAGGGGGACTCTGTGTTCCTTCTAGCCGAGCGGGGTCCATAAACCAATGGTCACGCTCGCGATTTTGAACAACAGGCCTAATTGACCCCGGGTCATTACGGGCCTTGGAAACCGCCTGCTTGCGGCGTCCCGGCCGCACGGCCTAGATGGGCTTGCCGTCACTCTTTCGAACCTTTGTTGAGGCGCATGACCGCAGCTCCCAAGCGACCTTCCGGCCAGGAAGGATTCTTCTGGAAAACCAAGACGTTGGAAGAGATGTCGGGGCCCGAATGGGAAAGCCTGTGCGACGGCTGCGGGCGCTGCTGCCTGAACAAGCTCGAGGACGAGGACACCGGGCACATCTATTTCACCCATATCGGCTGCAAGCTGCTCGATGGGATGAGCTGCGGCTGCAAGGACTATCCGAATCGGTCCGACAAGGTTCCGGACTGCGTCCGCCTGACCCCGGCCAATGTCCGCACCCTGAACTGGCTGCCGCCGAGCTGCGGCTACAAGGACTATCCGAATCGGTCCGACAAGGTTCCGGACTGCGTCCGCCTGACCCCGGCCAATGTCCGCACCCTGAACTGGCTGCCGCCGAGCTGCGGCTACAAGCTCGTGGCTGAGGGCCGCGATCTCTATTGGTGGCATCCGCTTGTCTCAGGCGATCCCAATACCGTGCATGACGCCGGTGTCTCCGTGCGCGGCCGGGTCGAGGGCAGCGAAGAGGACATTCCGGACGAGGAGCTCGAGGACCACATCGTGCAATGGCCGGCGTTGCTGCCGAAGCGAGCGCGCCTGAAGCGACGCCCAAAGGACTGAGCCGCCCTCCAGGGCAGGATCAGTCCTCTTGAGCCCGCGGCCGTTCCGCAAACTCGTCATGCCCGGGCTTGCCCCGGGCATCCACGTTCTCCGTTCCGCGCGAAAGATCGTGGATGGCCGGGACAAGCCCGGCCATGACGACGGAGAGAGCACCGAACTCCGCGGATATTTCGTTCATTCGAGGGATCACGTCTTCGGGATGGCCCGAGGGTGGGATGCTCCCATGCGCCGCGGTGCCTGCCCGGGACAAACTTTGCTGTCTAGATTGGATTGCATAGAACGAATCCTCTGCGGCGTTGCGCCGCCCCACGACGTCCGAGCGAAATGAACAAGTTCGACCGGCAGAGCCGTTCTGCCGACATCCAGACTTTGCCCGACGACATCGCCGAGGAGCTGTCCCGGCTTCCGAGCGAGGTCATCAGCGTCGATGACGCTCCGTCCATCGCGCCGCCGGTGCCGCTGTCGCAGGACGAGGTCCGCACCATCGTCATCAGCCTGATGCTGACGATGTTCCTGGCAGCTCTTGACCAGACCATCGTGGCGACCGCGCTGCCGACCATCGGGCGCCAGTTCCAGGACGTCTCCAATCTCTCCTGGGTCATCACCGCCTATCTGCTCGCCTCGACCGCGGTGGCGCCGGTGTTCGGCACGCTCAGCGATATCTACGGTCGCCGCGTCATGATCATCATTTCGCTCAGCCTGTTCGTCGTGGGCTCGATCCTGTGCGCGATCGCGCCGAACATGCCGATGCTGATCCTGGCGCGCGGTCTTCAGGGGCTCGGCGGCGGCGGCATCATGCCGGTCGTGCAAACCGTGATCTCGGACGTCGTCTCCCCGCGCGAGCGCGGCCAATACCAGGCCTATTTCTCCAGCGTCTGGATGGTCGGCGGCATCTTGGGGCCGGTCATCGGCGGCGTGTTCGCCGAGCATCTGCACTGGTCGATGATCTTCTGGATCAACCTGCCGCTCGCGGCCGCCGCCATCACGCTGCTGCTGCCGAAGATGAAGAAGATCCCGGTGTTCCACCGCAAGCGCAAGGTCGACTGGCTCGGCGGCGTGCTGTTGATGGCCTCCGCCGTGGTCTTCATGCTGGTGCTGACCTGGGGCGGCACGCGCTTTCCCTGGCTGTCGCCGACAGTGCTGGCGATGGTGGGCGGCGCCGTCGCGCTCGCGGTGACCTTCGTCTGGCACGCCCTTCGCGCCGACGAGCCGTTCCTGCCGCTGCCGCTGCTCGGCGGAACGGTGGCGCCGTTCGCGCTGACCGCCGGCGGCTGCGGGCTCGGGGCGATCACCGGCCTCACCGTGCAGCTGCCGCTCTATTACGAGCAGGTCTACCATCTCAGCGCCAGCGAGGCGGGGCTTGCTCTAATCCCGCTCGCGGCGGTCTCGACCGTTGGCGCGGCCGTTGCCGGCCGCACCATGGCCCGTGCGAAACACTACAAGCGCGTCGCCATCATCGGCACGTCCTGGGCGGCGCTGTGCGGCCTCGGCCTCACGCTCACCACCTTGCCGCTGTGGGGTCTGTTGATGCTGATGGCGGCGTTCGCGCTCGGGCTCGGCACCACCTTCCCGGTCTGCGTGGTCTCGCTGCAGAACTCGGTTGCGCGCCCGCAGGTCGGCACCATCACCGGCGCAATGAACTTTTTCCGCTCGCTGATGTCCTCGTTCACGGTCGCCGCCTTCGCCGCGATCCTGCTCATTGCGCTCGGCATCGACGTTCCGCTCGCCGGCGAGCATCACGCCGCGGCCAGCGTCGCCATTCCTGCCGACGAGATGCGGCACGCCTTCCGCTACGTGTTCGGCGCCGCCACCGCCCTGATGACCACCGCCGCGCTGTGCCTGATCGCGATGGAGGAGCGGCCGCTGGCCGGGCCTTCGGCGAAGCAACCCGTCGAGATGGCGGAGTAGGGCGCTCACGTCCCCGGCCGCGACACCTCGGTCTCCTTGCTGGTGATGAACTCCAGCAGCACCGGAACGCCTTCTTTCGTCTTCTGGATGCCGCGCTTGATCGCGGGGACGATGTCCTCAGGCTTCGTGACCCGCTCGCCATAACCGCCGAAGGCGCGCGCCATCGCGGCGTAGTCGCCGGAAATGTCGGTCGAGCGATATTTTTCGGTCGAGACCGGCATCACCTTCAACTCGATCGCCATCGAGAAATTGTTGAGCAGGATCGACATGATCGGGATTCGCTCGCGCACCGCGGTCTCGAAATCCATGCCGGTGAACCCAATGGCCGCATCGCCCCAGACATTGATGCAGAGCTTGTCGGGCCTTGCGAGCTTGGCGCCCATCGCAAGCCCGAGGCCGTAGCCGAGCTGCGTCGTCTTGCCCCAGCCGAGATAGGTGAGGGGCTGTGTCGCTTTCCAGAACGGCGAGAGCTGGTCGCGCGGGCTGCCCGCATCATGCGTGATGATGGTGTTGTCGATGTCGACGGTGTGCTGCAGGTCCCACAGCACGCGATAGGGGCTGAGCGGCGCGTCATCGCTGGTCAGCTTCGGCATCCATTTCGTCAGCCACTCCTTGTGCGAGGCCGCGATCTCGGCCGCGACCGCCGAGGCATCGCGATCCGCGGTGACGGTCTTGCCGATCTCCTCCAAGAGCGCGTCGAGCACGAGGCCGGCATCGCCGACGAGGCCGATCTTGGCCTCGACGTCCTTGTTGAGATGATTGGGATCGAGCGTGGAGTGGATGATGGTCTTGCCCTTCGGCATCGCGATGCCGAAGTTCGTTTCCGTGAACGAGCAGCCGATGCCGAAGATGACGTCGGCATCAGTGAGAAATTTTGGCACCGCGCGCGGCACCGCAAGGCCGCCGGAGCCGAGCGAGAGCGGGTGCGTTTCCGGGAACGAGGATTTGCCCCCGAGGCTGGTGGTGACGGGGATCGCCAGCCGCTCGGCGAGCCGCTTCAATTGCGGCCATGCCTGGGCGTAATGCACGCCCTGGCCGGCATAGATCACGGGCCGTTTCGCATTGACGAGCAGATGGGCTGCTTCCTTCACGTGAACAGGGTCGGCGCCGTAGCGCGTGCGCAGCACCGGCGTGTAGTCGAGCGGCTCCGGCACCTCCTCGTTCCACATGTCGGAGGGGATCTCGACGATCACGGGCCCGCCGCGGCCGTTCTTCAGCTTGGTGAAGGCGCGGCGGAAGATGTTGGCGACTTCGGCGGCGAGGATGATCGGCTCGGACGATTTCGCAAACGGCTTCATCGCCTCGCTGGAATTGAAGTTCGGCTCGATATGCGACAGCCTGCGCTGATAGCCCATCGGCAGCACCAGCACGGGCACGGATTCGCCAAAACACTGCGCGACGCCGCCCATCGCGTTCTCTGCGCCCGGCCCGTGCTGCATGCAGAACGCGCCGATCGAGCGCCCCGAGGTCACCCGCGAGATCGCATCCGCCATGTGGATGCCGACGCGCTCCTGCCGCACCATCACGGGGCGGATATCGGCCTTGGCTGCGTGCTCGATCAGATGGTTGACGGGATAGCCGCAGAGGATTTCGATCCCCTCGCGCCGCATGATTTCCGCAATGGCGGTGCCGAGCTTCATGGCGTCTCTCTCCCAAGGCCTGGCCGGTTGATCCGGCGATTGGGGAGAGAGGATCAGGAAATCGCGAGGCCGACAAGCGCCCGCGCTCGCGGCGGTTGAAGGTCAGCCATGCAGCCGGCCGGCTTGCGAGGGATCGCGCGGGCGCGTCAGCGCTTCGGCGCCGACGCGGCCAACGCAAGCCCGGAACGAGCGGCTCAAACCAGCGTGCCCGCGTGGAGGTTCGCGTGGGCGAGCAGCGACTGGATCACGACGTTGTCGCCGGGGCCTCCGTCGAGCACGTCGAGGCCGCCGCCGCCGATCAGCACGTCGTCACCGAGGCCGCCGAGCAGCGTGTCGTTGCCGGCGCTGCCGATCAGCACGTCATCGCCGGCGCCGCCGTCGAACACGAGGTGCGGTCCGCCCGGACCGACGCCGGACGCCTCGATCACGTCGTCGCCGCCGAGGCCGTTGATGGTGATGGTGTCGTTGAAGTCGAAATTCTCGATCACGACCTGGCTGGCCAGTCCGTCGATCACCAGCGCGCCATGGCTGTTGAGCGACAGCGTGATGACATCGTCGCCGCCGGTGCCGTTGATCACGATGTTGTCGGCCGCGCCGTCGCCACCGGGGTTGCCGGGATTGGCGCCGAGATCGATCTTCACCTGCGTCACGTCGGTGCCGGTCATGTCGCCGACGGTGATCTTGTCGGCGCCGCCGCGGGCATTGAATGCGATCGTCTCGACGCCGCCCGTGTCCATCGTGATGTTGGCGACGTCGCGCGTCAGCTCGGCCCGGGAGCCGTTGGCGAAGATGTTGATGTTCTCGGCGATGTTGGCGCCGTTGAACAGCAGGGTGTCGCTGCCGGCCTGGCCCTCGACCGTGTCGTTGTCGTCGCCCGGGTTCCAGACGAAGGTGTCGTTGCCCGCGCCCATCAGTGCGACGTCGTTGCCGTCGCCGCCGTTGATGAGGTCGTCGCCCTGGCTGCCGCGGATGGTGTCGTTGCCGATGCCGCCGTTGATCGTCAGCTGCAGCACGCCGGCGGCGAGCCCGCTGGCGTCGATGACATCGTCGCCGGCGAGGCCGTTGAGCGTCAGTTGATCGGTTCCATCCATTCCCGTCAGATGCGTTGCCGCATGCAGGCCGAACACGGTCACGCCGCCGGCATTGCCGCTGACCCCGAACGTGTCGGCGCCCTGGGTGGCATCGACCGAAACGGTATCGACGGCGCCGTCGGGCGTTCCCGTGGGACCCGCGAGGTCGATGTTCACCCGCGTCACGTCGGTCCCGGTCAGATCGCCGACCGCGACATGGTCAGCACCGCCCAGGGCGTGGATATCGACGTGCTCGACCCCGTGCAGGTCCATCGTGATGTTGGCGACGTCGCGCGTCAGCAGGGCGCGATCGCCGTTCGCCACGACCGACATGTTCTCCGCGATGCTGGCGCCGAAGAACTTGAGCGTGTCGACGCCGGTGCCGCCCTCGACGGTATCGCTGCCGTCGCCTGGATTCCATTGGAAGACGTCATTGCCGGCGCCCAGCAGCGCAACGTCGTTGCCGCGGCCGCCGCCGACGACATCATTGCCGTCACCGCCGATCAGCGTGTCGTTGCCGGCACTGCCGGTGATCGTGTCATTGCCGGCGCCGCCGTCGATGGTCAGGTGCACGATATCAGCGGCAAGCATGGCCGCCGAGATCGTGTCATTGCCGCCGAGGCCTTCGACGAGAAGCGCATCGTTCGCGCCTTCTGCGTTGGTGATGGCGACGGTGGCGGGCAACCCCGTGACCGCAACCGAGGTGCCCGTACCGGATATTTCGATCGCATTGCGGCTGTTCGTGCCGACCACCGTCACCGTATCAGCCGCGCCGTCGCCGGCGTCGGCCAGGCCGAGATCGATATTGACCTGCTTGACGTCGGTGCCGGCCAGATTGTTGACGACGATGTTGTCGCTGCCGCCCTTGGCATTGATCGTGATGGTTTCGATGCCGTCGAGGTCCATCGCGATGTTGGCGACATTGCGGGTCAGCAGCGCATGGCCGCCATTGGCGGCGGACAGGGTGATGTCCTCGGCGATGTTCGCGCCGTTGAAGAGAAGGGTGTCGTTGCCGGCCTGTCCGTCGACCTTGTCGCTGCCGTCGCCGGGATCCCACTGGAAAGTGTCGTTGCCGGCGCCGAGCAAAGCGGTGTCGTTGCCCTGGTTGCCGTCGACGAAGTCGTTGCCTTCGCCGCCGAGCAGCAGGTCCGCGCCGTTGCCGCCGAGAATGGTGTCGTTGCCGGCGCCGCCGTCGAGCGTCAGACTGATGAGCGCGGCCAGATTGCCTGTGGCCGTGATGACGTCGTCGCCGCCTCCGGCATGAACGACGAGGTTCTCGGTGGTGCCGATATCGAGCGAGAACGGCGCGGGATCGACGCGGTCGACGCGCACGCGGGTGCCGTTGGCTGTGATGGCAAAAGTCTCGCTGCCGTTGCCGCCGTTCACCTCGGCGGTGTCGATGCCTTCCCCGCCTTCCATCAGGTCGCTGTCGTCGCCGGGGTTCCAGATCATGCGGTCGTTGCCGGCTTCGCCGAACATCTGGTCGTTGCCGTCGCCGCCGACCAGCACGTCGTTGCCGGAGCCGCCGAACAAAAGGTCGTTGCCGCCCTTGCCGAACAGCGTGTCGTTGCCGGACTGGCCGAACAGCAGGTCGCCGCCGGATCCGCCGGTCAGCGTATCGTTGCCGGCGCCGCCGAACAGGTTCGCCGCCGGCATCGCGCCGTTGCTCTCGTCGATCGTGATGACGTCGTTGCCGTCCTGGCCGAAGGCCTGGATCAATTTGGTGTTGGCGACCGTGGCGGGCCCGCCCTTGACCGCGACCGCGCCATGGTTGACGGCGATCGTCCCGGCCGCATTCCGGCCCAACACGACGGTGTTGTTGTGGCCGTTGCCCAGGACGGTGAGAATTCCGGCGGAAAAATTCGCTGTGACAGCCATATGCGCTTCTCGCTTGACGTGATTGAAATGGGCCGTTTCGCGATGCCGGCGCGAACGGCAGCTCGTCTGTAGGCCGGGACGCCTGTTCCAGCTTGATGGAAGTCTTCGGACGGGCTCCTGTTTTCCTTGAGAACCGCTTGATTTTCGGGAGGGCCGGCCGAACCGGCAGTTCACGCCGTCGTGTTCGGGGCGGCATCGGCCGATGCTGCCTACAACCCGTTGCGTTGCCCGACGGCCAAAACACACCAGCGCTGGGTCGAGGGATCTTCGCAAAGAGATTCGAATTTACAGAAGTTCGGTTTTGCCGTACATACATGGACGTCCCGCCCGCCACGAGGGGCGTTTCGCGATCGTCACGAGACGCGGGCCGGGATGCGGTGGCCGCGACGGCGTCGGCGCGCGATGGTCGCTTGCAGGGCGGGAAACCGTGAGCAACGACGAGCGCGATACGACACGGCGCTGACAGCGTCCTTCGTTCGGTCCCGGTGGCGAGCGCACGCCAGCTCCGGGAATGCGGACGAGGGACGTGCGCGGACGGAGAAGTCGTGTGGTCCCGACGCCCGAGGTTCTGGCGTCAAGTCTTGCGGTGATGTGGCGGCCAACCGGCGCGCGCATCACACATCCGCAAGGCGACGGGGGCAATAGTGCAACGCTCCCCGAGGAGAGCACGAAGGACACCGTGAAAACCATCGCGCA
>RXJC01000608.1:405-11656 GCA_003963435.1 Bradyrhizobiaceae bacterium
TATACTCTACCAGTCCACCTGTGTCGGTTTCGGGTACGGTCTAATGTGGAGGCTATTTCCTGGAACCCCTTCGAGGCCCAACCAATCCAGTAAGGTCGGACAACACACGGGATTCGTCACCATCCACTGGCTGCAGAATATTCACTGCATTCCCATCGACTACGCCTTTCGGCCTCGCCTTAGGGACCGGCTAACCCTGCGAAGATTAACTTTACGCAGGAACCCTTGGACTTTCGGCGACACTGTCTTTCACAGTGTTTGTCGTTACTCATGCCAGCATTCGCACTTCTGATACCTCCAGGCGCTCTCACGAGTCGCCCTTCGCAGGCTTACAGAACGCTCCGCTACCGCGTAGCCCTTGCGGACTACACCCTAAGCTTCGGCTCGTGGCTTGAGCCCCGTTACATCTTCGGCGCAGAAACCCTTATTTAGACCAGTGAGCTGTTACGCTTTCTTTAAAGGATGGCTGCTTCTAAGCCAACCTCCTGGTTGTTTTGGGATTTCCACATCCTTTCCCACTTAGCCACGAATTAGGGGCCTTAGCTGTAGGTCCGGGTTGTTTCCCTCTCCACGACGGACGTTAGCACCCGCCGTGTGACTCCCGGATAGTACTCTCAGGTATTCGGAGTTTGGTTGGGTTTGGTAAGACGGTAAGTCCCCCTAGCCCATCCAGTGCTCTACCCCCTGAGGTATTCATCCGAGGCGATACCTAAATATCTTTCGCGGAGAACCAGCTATTTCCCAGTTTGATTGGCCTTTCACCCCTAACCACAAGTCATCGGAGCCTTTTTCAACAGGCACCCGTTCGGTCCTCCAGTGAGTGTTACCTCACCTTCAACCTGCTCATGGCTAGATCACTAGGTTTCGGGTCTAATACAACGAACTTGGCGCCCTATTCAGACTCGCTTTCGCTACGCCTTCGCCTATCGGCTTAAGCTTGCTCGTTAAATTAAGTCGCTGGCCCATAATACAAAAGGTACGATGTCACCCAGAACGAATCTTGGGCTCCATCTGTTTGTAGGTGTCCGGTTTCAGGTCTATTTCACTCCCCTCGTCGGGGTGCTTTTCACCTTTCCCTCACGGTACTGGTTCACTATCGGTCGCTGAGGAGTACTTAGGCTTGGAGGGTGGTCCCCCCGTGTTCAGACAGGATTGCACGTGTCCCGCCTTACTCGTGGATACATCATCGCATTACTCGTACGGGGCTATCACCCTCTGAGGCCCAGCTTTCCTGACTGGTTCCGATTGTCTTTGATGTATCACTGGCCTGGTCCGCGTTCGCTCGCCACTACTAACGGAGTCTCTGTTGATGTCCTTTCCTCCAGGTACTTAGATGTTTCAGTTCCCTGGGTTTGCTTGAAACCTCCTATGTATTCAGAAGTCTCATACCTTCTCTTGATAACCGGAAATCCAAAACCTCGCGGTTATGGTCCCGATCATTTCTGGTCGAACACCAAGACACAAGGTCTTGGAGTTCCGGCTATCGAAGGTGGGTTTCCCCATTCGGAAATCCGCGGATCAAAGCTTCTTCGCAGCTCCCCACGGCTTATCGCAGCGTAGCACGTCCTTCATCGCCTCTCAGCGCCAAGGCATCCACCGAACACCCTTAAGGCACTTGATTGCTCTCATTATCAATGTCCACACACTCGGCAGAATGTTGTCTGTAAGAATTGCCAAGAGATCGAAATCCCTCAGGCACGCGCCCTCGATGAACGCTATCTCACAGCCGGACATTGACTAGAAAGACCAGCTTGCTTCGTAAGATCGTTCCGATAGCGAGGCGGTCAAGCTTCGCTAAAAGGATCATTTTACAACTCGCAGCCAACCTTGCGGTCAGCGTCGAGCGCCGAAAATGATCCGGAGATAATGAAGGATCCGCGCAACAACCTGCTGCACGACCCAACTCGGATCGATCTCCTCTTTACGATGTCAGAAAACACGCATCTTGCTGTCTATCCAGACTAGCAGGATGCGAAGTGATGTTTCGCGGACGACGGTACAAGATCTCGGTGATCAAACCATCTGGTGGAGCCAGACGGGATCGAACCGACGACCTCATGCTTGCAAAGCACGCGCTCTCCCAGCTGAGCTATGGCCCCGTAACCAGAAGACGAATGCTCACTCGATGAAAGTGGTGGGCCTGGGAAGACTTGAACTTCCGACCTCACGCTTATCAAGCGCGCGCTCTAACCAACTGAGCTACAAGCCCCTAACGCTTATCCTGTTAAGGACCAGGGATTCTGCAAGCTTGCAGCCCCAGCGCGTGTTCGTCCGCGAAGAAAGAGAAACGTAGACGGCGAAATCCCGCCAATGCAGCTCAACGATCTGGCGATCTGTTGGCCACTGATGTTTCTAAAACGGTTCGATAGAAGCAAGCTTCTGAAGAACCATCCTTAGAAAGGAGGTGATCCAGCCGCAGGTTCCCCTACGGCTACCTTGTTACGACTTCACCCCAGTCGCTGACCCTACCGTGGCCGGCTGCCTCCCTTGCGGGTTAGCGCACCGTCTTCAGGTAAAACCAACTCCCATGGTGTGACGGGCGGTGTGTACAAGGCCCGGGAACGTATTCACCGTGGCGTGCTGATCCACGATTACTAGCGATTCCAACTTCATGGGCTCGAGTTGCAGAGCCCAATCCGAACTGAGACGGCTTTTTGAGATTTGCGAAGGGTCGCCCCTTAGCATCCCATTGTCACCGCCATTGTAGCACGTGTGTAGCCCAGCCCGTAAGGGCCATGAGGACTTGACGTCATCCCCACCTTCCTCGCGGCTTATCACCGGCAGTCTCCTTAGAGTGCTCAACTAAATGGTAGCAACTAAGGACGGGGGTTGCGCTCGTTGCGGGACTTAACCCAACATCTCACGACACGAGCTGACGACAGCCATGCAGCACCTGTGTTCCAGGCTCCGAAGAGAGGGTCACATCTCTGCGACCGGTCCTGGACATGTCAAGGGCTGGTAAGGTTCTGCGCGTTGCGTCGAATTAAACCACATGCTCCACCGCTTGTGCGGGCCCCCGTCAATTCCTTTGAGTTTTAATCTTGCGACCGTACTCCCCAGGCGGAATGCTTAAAGCGTTAGCTGCGCCACTAGTGAGTAAACCCACTAACGGCTGGCATTCATCGTTTACGGCGTGGACTACCAGGGTATCTAATCCTGTTTGCTCCCCACGCTTTCGTGCCTCAGCGTCAGTATCGGGCCAGTGAGCCGCCTTCGCCACTGGTGTTCTTGCGAATATCTACGAATTTCACCTCTACACTCGCAGTTCCACTCACCTCTCCCGAACTCAAGATCTTCAGTATCAAAGGCAGTTCTGGAGTTGAGCTCCAGGATTTCACCCCTGACTTAAAGACCCGCCTACGCACCCTTTACGCCCAGTGATTCCGAGCAACGCTAGCCCCCTTCGTATTACCGCGGCTGCTGGCACGAAGTTAGCCGGGGCTTATTCTTGCGGTACCGTCATTATCTTCCCGCACAAAAGAGCTTTACAACCCTAGGGCCTTCATCACTCACGCGGCATGGCTGGATCAGGGTTGCCCCCATTGTCCAATATTCCCCACTGCTGCCTCCCGTAGGAGTTTGGGCCGTGTCTCAGTCCCAATGTGGCTGATCATCCTCTCAGACCAGCTACTGATCGTCGCCTTGGTAGGCCATTACCCTACCAACTAGCTAATCAGACGCGGGCCGATCTTTCGGCGATAAATCTTTCCCCGTAAGGGCTTATCCGGTATTAGCACAAGTTTCCCTGTGTTGTTCCGAACCAAAAGGTACGTTCCCACGCGTTACTCACCCGTCTGCCGCTGACGTATTGCTACGCCCGCTCGACTTGCATGTGTTAAGCCTGCCGCCAGCGTTCGCTCTGAGCCAGGATCAAACTCTCAAGTTGGACTTGAACTTTGAACCGGCTGATCACAACGTTTGACGAGGTCCCACCATTATCGACCGAAGTCGATGTGCTGCCTGCGATTCACATCGCGGGCAACGATGGTGTTTCCTTTAAAACGTGTACCGCCGAAGTCTTTCGTCCGGTCTCGATCAGAAAAGCCGAAGCTTCTCAGATGCGAGACCCGCAAGGACTCCGCCGTCCACGTTTCTCTTTCTTCATCTTCACTTGTCAAACAGCCCGAGACCGTGGAGGCCTCAACCTTCCTGAGAGGAAGGGTTCCGACACCCTTACCGACGATGGATGAACTCCAACCGACTGGTGTCGGCTGTTGTGTCACTCAACAAGGTGAGGAGCATCAGTGGCGCGTTCGCTCGCCTTGGTCAGTGACCCGGCGGCGCCGCGCTCAGTGGTTGGGGTTATAGGCCCCACCTTCCGGGCTGTCAACGCCAATCGTCAACAAATCGTCGCACAGTGGATTGTCGCAAAAATTCAAGCGATTCCAGTCGATTAGCGCGGCGCGGAATGCGGCGGGAGAGCCGGCGCGGCAAAAAATCTGAAAAAAAGTTTGCCCCTCGGCGGGCTCCGGAGAGCGCTCCATGGCCCCTCTCCGGGGCCCTCGTCCTCCCCTCACCCGACGCGCCCTCCTGGCCCGGCGGGCGGGCCCCAGCCCCGGCCCCGATCGTCCCCGGCCAGACGCCCGCGGCCGGGATCAGTCCCCGATCGGGGCGAGACCATCCCGGTCAGGCGGGGCTATTACCGCTTCCCATTCAGGAAACTTTTTCCATGACAGGCGCCGTACTTGAGCCACAATCCCGCGGCGTTCTGATAAGAGACAAGCTTGAATCGCGGGGAGGCCAGTGGGGGCTGCCGGCGATTTTCATGGGGTCAGAGGAAGGCGATCTTGCAGATGACGCGGCCTTCCCCGGACATTCGAGAGACATCGAGAGAGCTTTTTCCGTCCAGCTGTTCGTAATTCGGCCGGCCCCATCGCGGGGCCTTCTGAGCGCGGGCGCCTGTGCGGCTTGCCTTTTTCCGGCGATGCCCCTTCAAGAGGGCGACACGGACGAGGTTCGGACCAGGCTTCTTGGGTCGTTGATTGGGGGACTTGAGTGAACCACAGGACGTCACGCGGCGCTTACGGGCGTGAGACCGGGATCATCGATCTCGGCCACGAGCCGCCGCTGTCGGTCGACGGTTCCGAGGCCGCCGTGATCGACCGTCGCCGCGTTTCGGTGCAATGGTTCAGCGGCACGATCTTGACCGGACTCTGCGGCGCAGCCCTGATCGGCGGCGCCGTTTTCGCATCTCTCGATGGCGAGATGACCTTCGCCAAGGTGCCGGAGCGGGTCGAGGGCGCGCTGCGCGGGGCGTTCGGCGCCGCCGATCGCGCCGCCACGCTGCACAAGAGCGACCGCCTGCCGCCGCCGAGCGAATCCACCGCGTCGCGCAACATCGTGCGCGTCTCCACGGTCGCACGTGTCGGCAACCGCGACGTGATGCGGGTGCGTCCGTTCGTGCGGATCGCCGGCAATTTGTCGATGACGACGAGCGATCTGTCGGCGAAGATTCCGCCGTTCAACGCCCAGCGCCTGCTCACCGATGTCGGCTCCGATCCGAAGACGGCGGCTGAGGATCCCAACAATCCGGAAGCGGTCGAGCCCGACGCCGAAGTCTCCTTCGTCACCAAGGATTTGTCGGCGGTGCTGCCGAAGGCCAAGATCTCCGCCGTGGTGGCGCTCGACGACATCCTGATGCGGGTGCGCGACGCCGCCAATTGGCGCGGCAATGGCGGGGTGCGCTACGCCTCGCTCGCCAATGCCGCCGCCGACATCTCCGGCGCGACCGGCCCCTCCGACATCAGAACCGCCTACGCCCCCGAAGCGTCGCCGTCTGATCCCTATGCCGGCTTCGAGACGCGCGTGGTGCCGGAAAACGTCACGCTGCTGCCCAAGACCAAGGAGCAGATCACCGGCGGCAATCCCACCGGCGAGCGCATCCATCTGGTCAAGAAGGGCGACAGCGTCGCCGGCGTGCTGCGCGATCTCGGCGCCACGCCTGAGGAGATCAAGGCGATCACCGCGACGCTCGGCCCGCGCGGCCGCGACGGCGGCCTCAAGGAAGGCGAGAAGCTCCGCATCCTGATGGCGCCCGCGAACCCCGGCGCCCGCCTCCAGCCCTACCGGGTCGTCGTCGCCAACGAGACCATGGTCGAGGCGATCGCGGCGCTGTCCGATCTCGGCAAATACGTCGCGGTCGACGTCTCCAGCATGAACACCGTCGCCGACGCTGCGGCCAGCGCGAGCAGCGACGACGACGACGACGATGACGGCACCGGCGTGCGGCTGTACCAGAGCATCTACGAGACCGCGATGCGCAACAAGGTGCCGATGCCGGTCATCGAGGACATGATCAAGATCTACTCCTACGACGTCGATTTCCAGCGCAAGGTGCAGCCGGGCGATTCCTTCGACGTGTTCTACGCCGGCGAAGACGAGGGCGTGGGGTCGAGCGAAAAGAACGACGTGCTGTTCGCCTCCCTCACCGTCGGCGGCGAGACCAAGAAATACTACCGCTATCAGAGCCCTGACGACGGCGTCGTCGACTACTACGACGAGACCGGCAAGAGCGCGAAAAAGTTCCTGGTCAGGAAGCCGGTCAACAACGCCATCATGCGCTCCGGCTTCGGCGGCCGCCGCCACCCGATCCTCGGCTATGTGAAGATGCACACCGGCGTCGATTGGGCCACCGCCTACGGCACGCCGATCTTCGCCTCCGGCAACGGCGTGATCGAGAAGGTCGGCCCGGAGGGCGGCTACGGCAAGTACATCCGCATCAAGCATTCCAACGGCTACGAGACCGCCTACGGCCACATGTCGGCCTTCGCCAAGGGCATGGAGGCGGGCAAGAAGGTACGCCAGGGCCAGGTGATCGGCTTCGTCGGTTCGACCGGCCAGTCGACCGGCCCCCATGTCCACTACGAAATCTTGGTCAACGGCCGCTTCGTCGACCCGATGCGCGTGAAGCTGCCGCGCGGCCGCTCGCTCGAGGGGCCGATGCTGGCTAGCTTCGAGAAGGAGCGCGACCGGCTCGAGGGCATGATGAGCGGCCGCGGCGGCGCCATCGCCCGCATGTCGGATGCCACCGGCGGCCCGCTGCAGGTCACCAACCGGTAAGCCGGCAACGGCCGACATCGACCGGACGTCTCCAAACACGGATCCGAATTCGACGTTGAGCGCGCGAGGCTGCCTCGCGGCGTCACAACGTCAAGTTTCGTTTGCCAAAGCGGCGTGAGGGGCGAATACTTTCCAAAAAACGGGAGGTCTCGCCATGAAGAACAGGCTCGCCTGCGCAGCCGTCGTCGCTGCGCTTTTCACCGCATCGAGCGCTTCCGCCGATGGTTGGGAGGTGACGAAGCTCGTTCCCGGCTCGGCGTTCCATGGCGTGCACGGGCTCGGCATCGACAAGGCCGGCCATTTGTTCGCCGGCAGCGTCGCCGGCGCGGCGCTCTACGAGGTCGACATTTCCGGCGGTACCGCCAAGGTTGCAATCCCTTCTCCCGTGGGGATGGCCGACGACATCGCTTTCGCGCCCGACGGCACCATGGCCTGGACCGGATTCCTGACCGGCGATCTCTATGCGCGCAAGGGCGACGGCCCGATCAAGAAGCTCGCATCCGGCCTTCCCGGCATCAACTCGCTCGCCTTCCGCAAGGACGGCAGGCTCTACGCCACCACCGTTTTCCTCGGCGACACGCTCTACGAGATCGACGTCGAAGGCGTGAAGCCGCCGCGCCAGATCATGGAGAAGATGGGCGGCCTCAACGGCTTCGAGTTCGGTCCGGACGACAAGCTCTACGGTCCGCTCTGGTTCAAGGGCCAGGTCGCCAAGGTCGACGTCGACAAGGCTGAACTGACCGTCGTCGCCGACGGCTTCAAGGTCCCGGCCGCGGTGAACTTCGATTCCAAGGGCAATCTCTTCGTGGTCGACACCGCGCTCGGTCAGCTGGTCCGGGTCGATCCCAAAACCGGCAGCAAGACCATGGTCGCGCAATTGAAGCCGTCGCTGGACAATCTCGCCATCGACGACAAGGACCGCATCTACGTCTCCAACATGGCCGACAACGGCATCCAGGAGGTCGATCCCGCGACCGGCCAGGCCAAGCAGATCATCATCGGCAAGCTGGCTTTGCCAGGCGGTATCGGCGTCACCTCGGAGAACGGCAAGGATACGATCCACGTCGCCGACGTGTTCGCCTATCGCACGGTCGACGGGGCGACCGGCGAGGTCACCGAGAAGGCACGCATGCACGCCGCCGGCACCACGCTCGAATATCCGATGAGCGCGACCGCGCGAGGCAACGACGTGGTGCTGTCGAGCTGGTTCACCGGCACCGTGCAGGTGATCGACGGCAAGACCGGCGCGACGCGCGACATGCTGCATGGCTTCAAGGCGCCACACGACGCGATCGTGCTCGCGGACGGCACCGTTCTGGTGGCCGAGCTCGGCACCAAGTCGCTGGTCAAGGTGAGCGGCGAGCACGGCAAGGACCGCACCACGCTGATTGGCGACCTCGAGGGCCCGGTCGGGCTCGTTCGCGGCAAGACCGACGAGGTCTACGTCACCGAGGCCTTTGCAGGCACCGTGTCCCGGATCGACAGCAACGGTGAGAAGACCGTGGTCGCCAAGGAGCTGAAAATGCCGGAAGGCATCGCGCGCGGCAGCGACGGCACGCTGATCGTGGCGGAAGTCGGCGCCAAGCGGCTGATCGCGATCGCACCGGACAACGGCACGGTCACCGAGATCGCGGCCAATCTCCCGATCGGCCTGCCGGCCACGCCCGGTGGATTGCCGAGCAATATTCCGACGGGCGTGGCGGTCGGGGCGAGCGGAGTGATCTACTTCTCGTCGGACGTGGAGAATGCGATCTACAAGGTGATGAAGAAGTAGCGGCGGCCGGCGGAGCTTCCCGCGGTGGATCGGCACGCGACCTCTGGTTGGGCGCTCGCCCGCAAGACGCGCAGCCATGCGGCGCCCCTCGCACATTGGTATTGCGACATGTTGGAACGACATCAGGTCGGGAGCGGCTCCATCACCGAGCATCGGTTGCTATCGTTGCGTTGCAGCAGATCAGAGCTGGGGACGGACCGACCGGCTAGCGTACGCTCGTAAGGCACATCTCACACATCGCGTGACGGAAAGTGTTTATTGAATCAGAAGCTTGCGCCGCGTTGTGGCACAACCGCAACGTGCTCATAACTTTTTCGCATGCGATTGGATTCAACTCTCCTTTAGATTGTCAACAATCTCCGCGCGTGTTTCGATATACCCCATAATTCTGCAGCGGCGGGGGCGGCTGTGCGTATTCGTACATTTTTTAGAGTCGTTGTTGTTACGATTGGCTTGGGTGGGTGCGGCTGGGGAGGAGCGCTGAATCCTCCACGCCTCGTATCGAGCGGCGAGACCGATACGTCGATCCAGCTCTTCATCCAGGCGTCAATCCTGATGCTTCATGCATATGGATTTAGAACCGTACCGTACGAGGAAATTCAATTTCGGTCGGAGCGTGCGGGCTTCCAGACACTGCCCTTCGTGCCGCCGCCTACGATAAAGGCGACACCCCAGCTTATCGCAGGGATGAGCACTGCGAGTGTTACCGCCATAGATACCAAGCCTATGGTCAAGTACTACATCAGAACAGGTCTTCGGGCTGCCCAGCTAATCTGTCGCAATCATTTGACCCGGCTCGACGAAGGCAACCAGTATTTGGAATTCGTAAAGAGAGAGATCGGCGTCGCTTCCACTTTTACGACCGCAGTATTGGCGCTAGTGAACGCCAATGCGACGCTATCCAAGTCATTCCTGATCGCAACGACAGGAATAAATGATGGTCTCAACGCCTTCGAAGACTATCGTTATCTCACGATCGACAGGGACGTTGCCAGAAACCTGGTCGAGACCGCACAGAATAAATACGCCGAATTCTTTCTGAATCAGGTCGATCAGTCGAGCTTCGACAACAATGTGACGGTCGGAGGATACACCTTCTCTGACGCGTTAAATGCCGTTAGCACAATCGAATATCAGTGCACCCGGGAGGGCATTCGCTTTCTGCTAAACCGGTCCATCAACAACACACCGTCAAATATGGAAATTGATGCTGGCACTGGGACGGTTATTTTCAAATCGGCGAAGAACACAACGAACGGAACGGGCGTTGGTGCCGCGGCTCTGATCTCCAACTCGAACACACGATTGCAGCTTCTCGATCCGGCACCACCGGATCCCGGTGCGATTTCGGATACCCGACTTACGAAAGTCGAGAGCCAACAGTCTTCTGAGACTATCACGATGTGGCAAGCCAAAGTCTGTGCTCCAGCTCCGCACGATGGCAAACTGGGTAAGTCCGGTTCAGCCACGCGCGCTGCCATTATGACGTTCCTCGGAAAGAAGGCAGGTGAATCGGACGCACTCAATCGCAAAGATGTTGCCCGGCTGAACCACGAGCGAAAGCGTTGTTAGGAGGGAGGAAGATCATGGCGCCAATTGATCGACAAGAGTTCGCGGCCGAATGCATAAAGCAGGGAAATGAACAGGGTGCTTGGGCACATTATCTCGTCGCCGTCGCGGAACTGCGCTCGAAGATCGACGATGGAGAGACGGGGGACAAGATTGGTCCGTTTCGGCTGACTCAGGTCCAATGGAATGCGCATCGAGCCGCCGATAACGAGCTTGGCCTGGAAGCCGATGACATCAAGTCTTGGTTCCTACAGTGCGTACTCTTTGCATCTTGGACCCACAACGCTCATCGAGAACTTGTCACAGCAACGGGCGAAAGCCCGACGTCAAAGGACATTTACGCCAAACAATTCCCCGACGAGCCCGTAGACGGCTTCGACAAGGCTCTGACCGACACGAGCGGGCTGATGCCCGCCGGACAGACAGTCGCCACCAGCGACGCTCCGGTGCCGTCGGTGTAGGCACATTCCGAGCAAGCAAATCCAGGATGCAAAAAGCCCCGGAAAGACTAATCTCTCCGGGGCGGATTATCGTTTCTGGCTTCGATCGCCGGCGTTCAGTTCAGCTTGCGCTTCGCCGGCGGCGCCTCGAACTGGGTGATCTCGGCGGTCTGCGGCGCCTTGCCGTTGAAGGTCAGCACGTTGCCTTCCGAGGAGATCGCAACGCTGTCGCCGTCCTTGACGTCGCCGGCCAGGATCATCTCGGCGAGCGGGTCCTGGAGGTGACGCTGGATCACGCGCTTCAGCGGCCTTGCGCCGTAGGCGGGATCCCAGCCCTTGGCAGCCAGCCAGTCGCGGCCGGCAGCGTCGAGGCTCAGCACGATCTTGCGATCGGTCAGGAGCTTCTGCA
>RXJC01000402.1:0-8004 GCA_003963435.1 Bradyrhizobiaceae bacterium
CCGAACGCAGCCGCACGGTGCCGCGCGAGGTCGGCTGCAGATTGCAGGCGCTGACGGTGATGGCGGGGAAGCGGTGCAGCGGATCGCCGAACTTGTCGAGCGACAACGGCTGCACGTGGAACTGGATGTTGGCACGCGCGCGCGTCGTGTCCGAGCGCGTGAAGATGCCGAGCTGCGACGGCGCCATGGTCAAGGGCCCGCGACGGCGGAAGGCGTAGTCGAGGCCCATCAAGCCGCGGCGGAACAGATTGTAATAGGTCTCGTTCAGCGTGCGCGCGCCCTCGACCTTGTAGATCGCGCGCTGCTGCAGATGGTCCTGCAGATTGCGTCCCACGCCGGGCTTGTCCATGACGATGTCGATGCCGAGCGGCGACAGCCAGTCGGCAGGTCCAATGCCGGAGCGATGCAGCACCTGCACCGAGCCGATCGAGCCTGCCGAAAGCACCACCTCGCGTTTCGCACGCGCCTCGATGATCTCGCCGTTCTGGATGAAGCGCACGCCCACAGCGCGGCCTTGCTCGATGATGAGACGGTCGACCAGCACGTGCTTCTCGAGCCGGAGGTTTGGACGGCTCAAGGCCGGCTTGAGGAAGCCGCGCGCGGACGACCAGCGCCGGCCGCGCTTCTGGTTGACATGGAAGTAGCTGGTGCCTTCGTTGTCGCCGGTGTTGAAATCCGGGATGCGCTTGATGCCCATTTCCTCCGCGGCATCGCCAACGGCATCGAGAATGTCCCAGGACAGCCGCGGCGCCTCGATGCGCCAGCCGCCGCCGGCGCCGTGATGCGCGCTGGCGCCGAGGAAATGGTCCTCGAGCTTCTTGAACAGCGGCAGCACGTCGTCATAGCCCCAGCCGGTCATGCCGAGCTGGCGCCAATGATCGTAATCGGCCGCCTGTCCCCGCATCGAGATCATGGCGTTGATCGCCGAGCAGCCGCCTATCACCTTGCCTCTGGGGTAGGCGAGCGAGCGGCCGTTCAGGCCGGGCTCGGCCTCGGTCTTGAACATCCAGTCCGAGCGCGGATTGCCGATCGCGAAGAGATAGCCGACCGGGATGTGGAACCAGATCCAGTTGTCGTCGCCGCCGGCTTCAAGAATGAGGACGCGGTTTTTCGGATCGGCCGAGAGCCGGTTGGCAAGGATGCAGCCGGCCGTGCCGGCCGTGCCGGCTCCGACGACAATGTAGTCAAACTCACCTTCGAGCCGTCTCGGCATGCTGCTTCCACCCCAACGGGCGTCATGCCCGGGCTTGCCCCGGGCATCCACGCGCCTTCTGTCCTAATAGTCAGACGTGGATGGCCGGGACAAGCCCGGCCATGACGAGAGGACAGGGCTACCCTCGATCTGCGGGAGTTAGGTGGACTGCGGCTTGCATGGTAGACAGTCGCATATTTTTCACAAAGCTCGAGAGCCTCAATGCCCATCGTGAACCGCGTCGCCGACCTCCAACCCGATATTCAGGCCTGGCGCCGGGACATCCATGAGCATCCCGAGCTGCTGTACGACGTGCATCGCACTGCAGCATTCGTCGCGGACCGGCTGCGGGAATTCGGCTGCGACGAGGTCGTGACCGGCCTCGGCCAGACCGGCGTGGTCGGCGTGATCAAGGGCAGCAAGCCGGCCGGCGAGGGACTCAAGGTGATCGGCCTGCGCGCCGACATGGACGCGCTGCCGGTCGAGGAGCAGACCAACCTGCCTTATGCCTCAAAGACCCCGGGCAAGATGCACGCCTGCGGTCATGACGGCCACACCGCGATGCTGCTGGGGGCAGCCCGTTACCTCGCCGAGACCCGCAACTTCGCCGGCGATGCGATCGTGATCTTCCAGCCCGCCGAAGAGGGCGGCGCCGGCGGCGCGGCCATGGTCAAGGACGGCCTGATGGAGCGCTTCGGCATCGAGCAGGTCTACGGCATGCACAACGGCCCGGGCATTCCGATCGGCTCGTTCGCCATCCGGCCCGGTCCGATCATGGCGGCGACCGACGAGGTCGACATCAACATCGAAGGCGTCGGCGGCCATGCCGCGCGTCCGCACAAATGCATCGATTCCGTGCTGGTCGGCGCGCAGGTGATCACGGCGCTGCAGTCGATCGTCGCGCGCAGCATCGATCCCCTGGAATCGGCGGTGATCTCGATCTGCGAATTCCACGCCGGCAATGCCCGCAACGTCATTCCGCAGACCGCGACGCTGAAGGGCACCATCCGCACGCTCTCGCCCGAGGTGCGCAAGCTGGTCGAGAAGCGCGTGCACGAGGTGGTGGCGGGCGTGGCGCAGATCACCGGCGCCAAGATCGACCTGCGCTATCATCGCAATTATCCTGTCGTGCACAACCACGCCGCGGAGACCGAGGTGGCGCGCCGCATCGCCCAGCAGGTCGCAGGCGAATCCAATGTGCACGAAATGCCGCCGCTGATGGGCGGCGAGGACTTCGCCTACATGCTGGAAGCGCGTCCCGGCGCCTTCATCTTCTGCGGCAACGGCGACAGCGCCGGCCTGCATCATCCCGCCTACAATTTCAACGACGAGGCGATCGTTTACGGCACGTCGTATTGGGTCAAGCTGGTCGAGGAATCGCTGGCGGCGTCGTAAGGCCGAATCCGAGTGCAAATGATAAGGGCCCGTGCATCGCACGGGCCCTTTGTCTTCCGGTGACGCGATTGCTCAGAACACCCGCGAGAACATGTAGTACAGCGCGCCCGAGATGATCATCGCAGCCGGCAGCGTGAGCACCCAGGCCATGGCAATGTTGCGGATCGTCGCCCATTGCAGCCCCGAGCCGTTGGCGGCCATGGTGCCGGCGATGCCTGACGACAGCACGTGCGTGGTCGAGACCGGCAGACCGTAGCCGTCGGCCGCGGCGATGGTGGCGGCCGCAGTGATCTCGGCGCAGGCCCCTTGCGCGTAAGTCAGGTGCGTCTTGCCGATCTTCTCGCCGACCGTGACGACGATGCGCTTCCAGCCGACCATGGTGCCGAGGCCGAGCGCGATGGCGACCGCGATCTTCACCCAGCCCGGGATGAATTTCGTGGCGCTGTCGAGCGAACCCTTGTAGGCGTTGAGCAAGCTTACTTCGTCGGCGCTGAGTTCGGCTTCCTTGTCCTTCATCAGAAAGCGGAGCGCTTCTGAGGCGAGATACATGTCGTTGCGGGTGTTGCCGACGGCTTCTGCCGGTACTTTGGCGAGCGAGCCATAGGTGGTGACCTGCTTGGCGATATCACGCACGAGAACGGCAAGTGACGGGAAGGTTCCACCGTTGACCTCGTGCTGTGCCACATAGTTGGTGACGGCCGGCCGCGGGTTGCCGATCACGTTGTAGCCGGCGGCTTTGCCTTCGATCACCTTGCTGGCAGCGTCCGAGTTCTTGATGAACGCCTCGATCTGTGTCTCCGGCAGCGCGCGGTTGAGCGCATAAGCCGTCGGCACGGTACCGATCAGGATCAGCATGATCAGGCCCATGCCCTTCTGGCCGTCATTGGAGCCGTGGAAGAAGCTGACCAGCGTGCAGGTGAGGATCAGGATGCCGCGGATCCACCACGGCGGCGGCTGGTCACCTTTGGGTTCGCCGAACAGGGCAGGCGTGACGCGCAGGAGCACGCTGCGCAGGATCAACAGCAGGACGGCAGCGAGCGCGAAGCCGAATAGCGGCGAAAGCAGCAGTGCCTTGCCGATATTGGTTGCCTGCGACCAGTCGACACCCGACGTGCCGCTACGGCCGTGCAGCAGCGCGTTCATGATGCCGACGCCCATGATCGAGCCGATCAGCGTGTGCGAGCTCGAGGCCGGCAGGCCAAAGTACCAGGTACCGACGTTCCAGATGATGGCCGCGATCAACAACGCGAACACCATGGCGAAACCGGCGCTGGAGCCGACCTGGAGGATCAACTCGACCGGCAGCAGCGAGACGATGCCGAACGCGACCGCACCGCTCGAGAGCAGCACGCCGAACAGGTTGAACATGCCGGACCACACTACGGCGACATGGGCGGGCAGCGAGCGCGTGTAGATCACGGTCGCGACCGCATTGGCCGTGTCATGGAAGCCGTTGACGAACTCGAAGCCGAGCGCGATCAACAGCGCGACGAACAGGAGGATGAAGGGCGCGTAGGTCTTGACCTGTGTGCCGGTGGCATCGACGTCGACCCAGATGCTGTAAGCAACGAACAGCAGCGCCGCAGCGATGACGCCCAAGTACACGATGCCGGTGAGCGGATGAAAACCACGATCGAGGTCCGGGCCCCTACGCAAGGCCGGTTCGATGGAGCCGGGCAAAGCAACGTCACTCATTGAAAATTTCTCCTGTCCCTGTGCTCCGATTTTGCGCGAGGCATGTGACAGGCGGTTGAATGGCCGACTTGAAATGAGGAGACTTCTCCCTCGCATGCGCCCTGCAGCAGGGCGCAGGTCAGGCCGCGCGCACGGCTTTCTTCTGCAACGACGCGGCGATCTTCAAGTCTTCGACAAAACGCCGATATTCCAGCGCCTTGGCCTCCGCATCTGGCAGCCGCAGCAGGTAGGACGGATGCACCGTCACCAGCGCTTTTCGTCCGTCGGGGAGCTCTATGAGGCGGCCGCGGGTCTTGCCGATCGGGGTGATCTTGCCGAACACGCTTTGCGCGGCGGTGGCACCCATCGCGACGATGAGGTCGGGCTGGATTGCCGCAACTTCCCGCTCATACCATTGCCGGCAGGCCCGGATCTCCGGCGTATTCGGTTTCTGGTGCAGGCGGATTTTTCCGCGCGGCACGAATTTGAAGTGCTTCACGGCGTTGGTGACATAGACCTTCTTGCGGTCGACGCCGGCTTCCTCCAGCGCGCGGTCCAGCATCTGTCCGGCCGGGCCGACGAAGGGATGGCCGGCGAGATCTTCCTTGTCGCCGGGCTGCTCGCCGACCAGCATGATGCTGGCGTTCTTCGGCCCCTCGCCGAACACGGTCTGGGTCGCATCCTTGTAGAGATGGCAGGCGCGGCAATGCGCGGCCTCCTCGCGGAGCGCTTCGAGATCGTCGGCAGCAAGCTTGCGTGTCATCGGAGCCTCCGGCCGCTTCTGGGGTTTGTGCGGATCGGTTGCGGCATTGGCGATCATAGCACCGGTCATGCGCTCGGCGTCCTCGATCAAGGGTTTAATGATCGAAGCCTCGGGCAGGTTCCTCCAGTATTTCTTCGGCATCTCGGCCTGCATCGCCTTCACCTTGAGCCGGGCCGGATTGAAGATGCTGGCGTAGTAGCGCCGCCAGGTTTCCTCCAGCCGGTCTTCGCCCGGCGCCTCGCTCTTGCTGACGCCCGGCGTGAACGAGAGCGCATGGCCGTCCCAATGCGCACAGAGGTCCGGCGTCAGGATCGACCAGGGCATGTCGGCAAAGCGTTTGGCGAAGAACGGCGCGGCAAGCTCGACGATGTGATGCTCCGGCTCGAACCAGGCGACGTAATGTGCGGAGCGTTCGCGGCCGATCTCGCGGAAGCGCACGAAGGCATGCATCTTGTGCTCGTCGCGATGAACCGCTCTCGCCATGGCCGTGACCAGCGCGACATCGGGATCGGTCGCGACCTCGATGAGGTCGTGATTGTCCTTCAGCCGAAACAGCAGCCGATAGAGAATGGCAAAGCGCTCGGGATCGCGATGCAGGATCGCGGCCTTGGCCAGCTCGACGAATTTGCCTGATACGTTGAAGGTGCCGTCGTTCACCTCGAGGATTGGCGATGGCGCGGGCGGTGCGAACAGCTCGGCATCGCGGCCTTGCACAGTCCAGGCGACGTCGGCGGGCTGCACATGATGAAGCACGAGGCTGCGCGCGGCTCTGCGCCAGCCGTCGAAATCGGTTTCGGTGTCGAGGGTGATGTACTGCATCAGAAGTCAAACCCCAATTGCGTTGGCTTCGGTTTGAACCGTTCGATCAGTCCGGCGGCATCGAGGCGATGCCGCGAGGGACGGTGGTCGCTGAGGACGATGAACGGCAGCGCCTTGTGCCGGGGCACGTGCAGCCGCGCGAGATCGGAGAGGCGGATCGTGGTGGTGCGCCGCGTCGCGATGATGCGCTCGACCGTCCTGGTGCCGAAGCCCGGCACGCGCAGCAGTTCCTCGCGGCTGGCGCGGTTGACGTCGAGTGGGAAGCGGTCGCGGTGGCGTAGCGCCCAGGCGAGCTTCGGATCGATGTCGAGCGGCAGCATCGCGCTGTCGTCGACGATCTCCGCAACGTCGAAGCCGTAGAACCGCATCAGCCAGTCGGCCTGGTAGAGCCGGTGCTCGCGCAGCAGCGGCGGCTGCACCAGCGGCAAGGCGCGGCTGGCGTCGGGGATTGGGCTGAACGCGGAGTAATAGACACGCCGCAGCCGGTAGGCGCCGTAGAGATTGGCGCTGGTGTGGAGAATGGTGTGGTCGGAGGCGCTGTCGGCGCCGACGATCATCTGCGTGCTCTGGCCGGCCGGTGCAAAGCGTTGCGGCCTCGCCTTCGTCTTCGCTACCCGGTTCTCCTCGGCCTCGTCGAGCTTCAGCCGCAGCCGGCCCATGGTACGGCGGATCGCGCGCACGTCCTTCTCCGGTGCGAATTGCTGCAGGCTCGTCTCCTGCGGCATCTCGATGTTGATGGAGAGACGGTCGGCATATTTGCCGGCCTCCGCGATCAGCGCGTCGTCGGCCTCGGGAATGGTCTTGAGGTGGATGTAGCCGCGGAAGTGATGCTCCTCGCGCAGTTTTCGCGCGACGCCGACGACTTGCTCCATCGTGTAGTCGGGGCTGCGGATGATGCCGGAGGAGAGGAACAGGCCCTCGATGTAATTGCGCCGGTAGAAGTCGAGCGTCAGCTTGACCAGTTCGTCGATGGTGAAGCGGGCGCGTGCTACGTTCGAAGAGGCGCGGTTGACGCAATAAAGGCAGTCGTAATTGCAGGCGTTGGTCAGCAGCACCTTGAGCAGCGAGATGCAGCGTCCGTCCGGCGCATAGGAATGGCAGATGCCCATGCCGGGTGCGGTCGAGCCCATGCCCTTGCCGTCGCTGGAATCCCGTTTTTCGGTGCCGCTGGAGGCGCACGACGCATCGTACTTGGCGGCATCCGCCAGAATCTCCAGCTTGCGTTGTACGTCCATCCTGGAATCCCTTTGATTCAACTGACGAATCCAGATGAGCCGCAATTCGATTGACTCCCTGGCCCGCGTTAGCTTTATATTAGAACATATCATGAACAAATGAGCCAGCCGCAGGTTCTTATTTCTAGGAATCCCGGCAATCACCTCTGAAGGAGCGGCGAGCATGAGCGGCGCACGCATCAGCGCGCTTGCGACCTTGCGCGGCCAGATCGAGCGCATCGAGACCGCGGAGGTCGTGCATCAGCATGGCCGCGTCGCGCTCGGCCACAGTGAGGCCGATTGCGCGCTGAAGGGCGGACTCGCGCGCGCGGCGGTCCACGAGGTGTTTTGCGAGGGGCGCCAGGGCGCGGCCGCGACGGGGTTTGTCATGGGTCTCGCGGGACGCGTCTCGGCGCAGCGGCCGCTGCTGTGGGTGCGGCAGGATTTTTCGGAAGTGGAAACCGGCGCGCTGTCGATGAGCGGGCTCGCCGAGCTCGGCCTCGATCCGCGCCGCGTGGTGATGGTGCGCGCGGCCGATGTCGAGAGCGCGTTGCGTACCTCGGCCGATGCGCTCGCCTGCGACGCGCTGGGTGCCGTCGTGCTCGAGCTCTGGGGCGAGATCAGGCAGTTCGATCTCGTGGCGAGCCGCAAGCTGACGCTGGCCGCGCAGGGCTCCGGCGTCACTGGCCTCTTGCTGCGCATGGCCGCGCAGCCGCTGCCCTCGACCGCGGAGACGCGGTGGATGCTGCGCGCGGCGCATTCGCCGCCGGGGTCGGCTTCAATGCCTGCGGCGCCTTGGGATGCCTGGGGCGCGCCGCGCTTCGATGCCGAACTGTTGCGCAATCGTCATGGCCCCTGCGGCCGGTGGATCATGGAATGGAATTGTGATGAGTGCCAGTTCAGTGAACCGTCGACGTATCCTCAGCCTGTGGCTGCCGCGCCTGCCC
>RXJC01000402.1:8054-8911 GCA_003963435.1 Bradyrhizobiaceae bacterium
CCTGCCCATCGACCGGATTCAGCGATTTTTGCAGATGAGCGGCGGCGCGCAGGATGAGCCCAGCATTGTCGTCATCAAGGACAACAATGCGCTGGTGATCCATGCGCTGGACGAGGCTGCCGAGCGTCTCGGTCTGTATATCGGCCAGCCGCTGGCGAATGCGCGGGCGATGTGTCCGGACTTGAAAGTGTTCGACGCCGACGTCGTGGCCGATGCCAAGACGCTCAGCGATATCGCCGACTGGTGCGACCGCTTCACGCCGCTGGTGGCGCTTGATCCGCCGCACGGGCTGTTCCTCGATATCACCGGCTGCGCGCATCTGTTCGGCGGCGAGGCCGCGCTGCTCAAGACGCTGGTTCGTGCGCTCGCCCGCCAGGGCTTTGCCGTGGGCGCGGCGGTCGCCGGCACCTCGGTCTGCGCGCGCACGCTGACGCGGCAGGCATCCAGCAGCATCGTTGCCGATGGCGAAGAGGCGGCGGCGATCAGCCGATTTCCCGTGTCCGCGCTCGGTGCGGACGAGGCCATCACCACCGGCCTGCGCCGCGCCGGGCTGAAGACCATCGGCGATGTCGCCGCGCGCTCACGAAGCGAGATCACGGCGCGGTTCGGCGCCCGGTTCTCCACGCTGCTCGCGCATGCGCTGGGGCAGGGCGATGCGCCGATCAGCCCGCGCAAGCCGCTGCCCGATTACATCGTGGAGAAACGCTTCGCCGAGCCGATCGCAACCGACACCATGATCGCGATGACGCTGTCGCGGCTCGCCGACACGCTGATCGCCTCGATGGAGAAGCAGGGCAAGGGCGCGCGGCGGCTCGAAGCCGCCTTCTTCCGCACCGACGGCGTGGTGCGCGCGATCA
>RXJC01000512.1 GCA_003963435.1 Bradyrhizobiaceae bacterium
CACATCCCGGCCCCTCTTCTCGTCAGGACGGCAGCGCGAGCCGGTAGACGTCGGTCGCGGTCTGCGAGAACAGGGCCGTCTTCTCGGCCTCGCTCAGCGGCGCGGTGATACGCTTGAAGGCGTTGAAGATCACCTGGTAGCTGCACTGCCCCTTGTCCGGCGGGAAATTACTCTCGAACATCGCGCGCTGTGGGCCGAACGCCTCGATGCAGGTCTCGACATAGGGGCGCCAGGCCGCGGCAAGCTCTTCTGAGGTTGGCGGCCGCTCACGCAGATGGAAATCGTAGCCGAGCAGGCACATCGCGAGCCCGCCGAGCTTCACCACCACATTCTCGCATGTGGCGATGTCCTGGATCGAGGCGCGCCACTGCGCAAAAACCTCCTCGCGCTTTCCTGCAAAGCGGCCCACCCCGGCCGGGCCGCCACAATGGTCGAGCACAATCCTGGTGTCGGGGAAGGCGCGCGCCAGTTCGGCAAGCTCACCGATCTGCGGATGGAACAGCCAGGCATCGAAGCTGAGATTCAGTGGCGCGAGGCAGGCAAAGCCTTTGCGGAAGGTCGGGTCCTGCAACAACCCCTTCGGCCTGTTCGCATACATGCCGGCGACGACGGGGTCCTCGTCCCAGGCCGATGAATGCCTGATGCCGCGGAAGCGGCCGTTGCCGGCCGCGATCTCGGCTTCCAGCACGCCCTTGGCGGCGTCGCCCAGCAGAAGATTGGCGTGGCCGACGATGCCGGCGCAGATCGCGGCCTGGCCGTAACCTCCGCTCGCGCTCATGGCGGCGACGCCGCCAGCAAACTCGACTTCGCCGACGGGCCTGAACGCCTCAGGACCCTGCGCGCGATACATCGAGCGGCAATCGACATAGACGGTGGCGACGATGTTGTGGCCGGAAGCGATGTCAGCGGCCATCTCCTCGATCAGATAGCGGTGGCCGCGATTCCAGAGATGGTGATGGGGATCGACGATTGGCCGCGCGGGATCGATGATCTCCTCCCGATGCAGCGCAAGCCAGTCCTCGCGCGGCTCGACGAACAGCCCGCTCGTATTCGCAGGCGACCCGCTTGTGGCCATCGGTGTTCGCTCCCTCATGTTTTTGTGCCGGGAGCTTAGCACCTGATCTCCACATGCAGCAGCGCGTGCCGCGCAACCGCGCCCGTCATCACGAGCACAGCGGCGTCGTCAGCCCTTCCGCCGCGTCGCTCTCACCTCGACCGTCAGCCGCCAGTCCGCTGCCGCGGCCGGCTTGACCTCCCCGAGCCAGAGGAAGGAGTCGCCGGTGATCTCGGTAAAGCTCCAGCGTGTCAGCTCGCCGGCGTCAGTCGTGCCTTGCTGCACGATGTCGTCGCCGCGCGGGCGGCCGATCTGCTGGCGAAAGACGTGACGGCCGGGGTCGAACCAGGAAATCCGCCACGCATCGATGGTCGGATCGTAAACCCGCAGTGTCGTGCCGTACCAATTGCCGGCGATCGGAAAGGCCGGCGCGCCCGCGGGCCGGGGGATGACCCAGATGTCCTGGACGGCACGGCCCTCCAGCACCCAGCCGAAATGGATCTCGCCAGGCGCGACGTGTTTCGTCCCATCGGGGCCGTGGGCGGTAATCTCGGCGTCCCAATCGCCGACGAAGCGGCCGTAGAGCTGGAGCGCCGCGGCGTGCTCCCCATTCGGACCATCGGCGTGCAAAAGTCTCGCAAAATCGGTCATGTAGATCTCCTCTCGCAGGAGATCAGCACCGAAAGGCGGCCGCCGGCTTGGAGAAAATTGCGCCTCAGACGCCGTCGAGGATGATCACCGTCGGCTTCGAGGGCAGCGCATCCCGCGACATCCGGAAGGACCGCTCCGAGCGACGGTCGATCTCGAACTGCTGGCCGATCCGGCGCATGAACTCGTCGAGCGGGGTGGCGAAGCGGTGCATCGGCAGCACCACCGAGGCGCGCAGCCGCCTGGTGATCTCGGAGATGCCGTCCAGCGACATGGTGTAGGTGCCATCGATCGGTACCATCACGATGTCGAGCCGTCCGATCTGGGCGAAATGGCTGTCGTCGAGCTTGTGATGGAGGTGGCCGAGATGGCCGATGCAGAGGCCGGCGACCTCGAAGATAAAGATCGAATTGCCGTCGCGGATCATGTCGGTGCCGGCATCGTCGCCGAAATAACGACGGATGTCGGTCGTGACGTTGCGGACGAAGGTATCGCCGATGCGCTCCGACACGATGGCCGGCTTGCCGTCCTCGCCCCAGCCGTGCAGCACGTGAGGAATGCGCTTATCGGGAAACAAGGAGTGTGCGTGCTATGGGCCCGGTTCATGGTCACGACGTCGGGCAGCCGTCCCACCTGATAGGCGCCGCTGTAATCGGTGGCGATGCGCAAGCCGCCGGGCGTGTCGATGAAATAGGTGGAATGTCCGGCATAGGTGATCTCGACCTCGGCGGTGCCGGCGGCCTGCCGGAACGCGACCGGCATGGCCCGCGGCGCGGCATTGGCCATCGCCAGGCATTCGCTGCGCTGTGGCTGCTGGGCGAGGGCAGGGGTGAGGAATGCGCCGAACAGCGCCAGAGCCGCCGAAACAAGTCGCCACATAGCCGTCCCCGATGTGTCCTGGGAAAGTCTAGCGCGCAACGCGGTGCGTCGCCAATGGGCTGCTATCACCAGCGCGCTAGTGCCACACCCTCACTCCGGCCGCAGCCGAACGTTCCGGTGGCGGCCAACCGGCGCCGCTGGGGCCGCCTCGGGCCGCGCGCCACATTAAGCATAGAGTCAGCCTCAGCTTGTTCCGGTGTCGGGTCTTGCCTACCCATTTTCCGATGGACGCGGCTGCAAATATCACCCGATATCATGCGCTCGACAGTTGGCGCGGCATCTGTGCTTGCATGGTTGCGCTGTTTCACTTCGACGTGATCAGCCATCTGTCCTTCCTGCCGCTCACCCGACATGCCTATCTGTTCGTCGATTTCTTCTTCGTGTTGAGCGGCTTCGTCATCGCCGCGAATTACCGTTCCCGCCTCGCCGAGGGCTTCGGCATCGGCCGCTTTCTCATCCTGCGGCTTGGCCGGATCTATCCGCTGCATCTCGTGACGTTGCTGCTGTTCATTCCCATCGACGCCGCGAAGGACGGCATCGGCCCGAACCTGCTGCAGGCTATCGTCACCAACGTGCTTCTCCTGCAGGGGCTCGGCGTCAATCCGCAGAACTGGCTGAATTTCGCGAGCTGGAGCATCAGCGCCGAGTTCGCCGCCTATGTGATCTTCGCCGCGGTCGTCAGCAGGATCGGGCCGACGATCTGGCCCTGGCTGCTCCCGATCATGGCCGGACCGATCGTGCTCGCCACCATCAGCCCGGACGGGATGAACGCGACTTACGACTACGGTCTGGTGCGCTGTCTTTATGGCTTCGCGCTCGGTGTTGTCTCCTTCGATCTCCGAGAGCGCTTTGCCGTGTTGCGCACCCGTTTGACGCCGTCCGCCGAGACGTTGCTGGAGACGGCGAGCTTCCTGCTCGTCATCGGCTATGTCTGGGTTGCCGGACGCAGCGTCGCTTTGCAGGTGGCCTCGCCGGTGGTGTTTACGCTGGTCGTCCTGGTGTTCGCCCGTGAAGCCGGCGCGGTCAGTCGCGGTCTGACGATGCCGTTCATGCTCGTGATCGGGATGCTGACCTATTCGATCTACATGCTGCATCCGCTCGTCAGGGCCGTGGTGCGGGCGATCCTTATGGTCGTCGAGCGCCTCGCGCATACGGACCTGTTCGTCTCCTACGCGTTGAGTTCGGGCCATGAGCCGACAAAAGTGATGTCCATGCATGGATCGCTATGGCTTGGCGATGCCTTGCAAGTTGCCATGCTGCTGTTGACCGTCCTGCTGTCGGTCGCAACCTATCGTCTGGTCGAGGAGCCCGGGCGCAACTGGGTCAGGCGCCTGGTGGATCGGCGCAAGGTCGGCGCGGCGCGCCGCGCGCAGCCGGCGTTCGACACCTGACGTCCGCGGCCCTATGAGCCTCATTCCCGCCTTGGGCTGAACTTCCAGGTGATTGCGACGAGACTCGCGGTGATCAGGCCGCTGATGAGGCCCGCGATGGGGAGCGCGAGCAGCAGCGCTGCCGTCGCGGCCCAGCCGATCGAGGAGAAGGCTTCGGCGAAGGTCGCGAGCCGCGACGAGGTCTGGCGGCGGCGGAACTGGCTGCGCCGTGCCTGCACCCGGAACCAGAGCTGGATCGCAGTCGCGGAGGCCGCGCTGATGATGATCGCGCCGGCGCTGACCGCGGCTTGATAAGGCGAGGCGAAAGCGAGTGCCGCGACCAGCGGGCAGAAGATCACGGCAATCGCGATCAGCACCACCTCGATCTTGGCGCGAATGACGCTGGATGGCGTCAATGGTGCGGTGGCGACGAGGTCGGGGGCGTCCTCGCCGGAGATCGTCAGCCAGGCAAGCCCGCCGGCGAGCTGTCCGGCCGCCATCACGATGACGGGCGTGATCAGCGTCAGCGCCGCCGAGCTGTCGGCAAAGTTGCGCCAGAGCAGCAAGGCCGGCGGCACCAGATAGAGCAGCTGCATCAGGGTCTGCGAGATCAGCCAGGGATCGCGCCAGAGCAGCGAAAACTCCTTGCGCCGCAGCGCCTGCTGCCGCGAGCCGGCGCGGAACGGGCGCTCCTTCGCGCGCCTGGTGCCGGACGCGCCGTAAGCCGCAGCATCAATCGCAGTGTCGGCAAAGCGGTGCGAGAAGATCGCCATGACGGTTCCGAGCAACACCAAAGCGAGCGCCAGGAGCAGCAGCAGCGCTTCGCCGTCGCCCATCACCGCCCGCGCCGGCCACCACCAGATGCTGTCGACATCGGGCGCGTGGGCGGCGAGAGTGCCGGAGGTCAGAATGGTGAAGCGCGATAGCGTGCCGTAGGACATGATCGCGGCGACCTGGAGCGCGATCACGAAGCCGGCGCCGATGATGGCGGCAAGGATCTGGGCAATCAGGCGCGTCCGCGCCGGGCCGATCAAACGAAACAACAGGATGGTGACGGCGATCGCGACCGCCGCGGCCGACAGGCCCATCGCGACGACCACGCCGAAGGCCGCGAGCCAGCGCGCACCCCCGCCCATCACGAGCACGTCGATGAACGGCGTCGAGAACAACACCGCGATCACGGTGACGGACAGCGCGATCGCGGCGATGCGGACCGAGAATAAATTCGTCAGCGTCGCCGGCGAGGACATGATCAGGTCGAGATCGGCGCGGGCATAGAACACCCGCGTCACCGATTCGATCGCCTGTGACAGCATCAAGGTCCAGGCGAGAAAGATCGTCGCCGAGATCACGATCAGCGAGGACTTGTCGAGCGGCAGTTGCAGCTCGGCGAAACGGCCGATAACCGCCCAGGCCGGCAGGTGCAGCAGCGCGGCGAAGCAGATGAGGCCGATGATGGCGGCGCGCGTCCTCTTGCGCCGTCCGCCGGTCATCATGGCGAACCATTCGCGCCAGGCGAGCCGGAGCTCGTGGCGGGCAAACCAGGACAGCGCGGTTGCCGAGCTCATGCGGCTTCCGGAAGCGTCACCAGCGCGATGAAGAGATCCTCCAGGCTGGTATCGGCATGGCCGTTCTGCTGGCGCAATTGGGCCAGCGTGCCCTCGGCCACGAGGCGACCCGAGGCGATCACGCCGATGCGGTCGGCCATGCGCTCGGCGACTTCGAGAATATGCGTGGTCATGATGACGGTGCAGCCGGCGCGGACGCGCTCGCTGAGAAGGCCCTTCACATGGCGGGCGGAGACGGCATCGAGCCCCGTCAGCGGCTCGTCGAGGATGATGAGGCGCGGATCGTGAACCAGTGCGCCGGCCAGCGCGACCTTCTGGCGCATGCCCTTGGAAAAGCCCTCGCAGCGCTCGTGACGGTGCGGCGCGAGGCCAAGCGACAAGAGCAGATCCTGTGCGACCGGCTCGGAGGCCGACGGCGCGATGCCCCACAGGCCGGCAACGAATTCGAGATATTCGAGCGGCGTCAGCTTGTCGTAGATCATGGGCTCGTCGGAGACCCAGGCCATCACCTGCTTGGCGGCGACCGGGTCCTGGAGCGCGTCGATGCCGAAGATCGAGACCGCGCCGGCATCGGGTCTGAGCAGGCCCGCAACCATGCGCAAAGTCGTGGTCTTGCCGGCGCCGTTGGGGCCGACCAGGGCGTAGAATTCGCCGGCATGGATGGTGAGATCGAGGCTGTCGACCGCCAGACGGTCAAAACGCTTCGTTAACCCCTTAACTTCCAGCGCCGAGCTGTCCGGCTTCATGACGGCCACACCATCCGGTTTTGCATCGCTCGCGACCATGATCTGAAGATGTTTCGGCAGGGTGAATTTCATTGCTGCAAATTCCGTCCTCCCGATTGGACTAAAGGCAAGTCACCGTTTGTTGACAGCGCTGGCCGGTTCAGGCTGAATTGGTTCCGGACAAATGGAGCTAACGCGGCGAAACGACTGCGTAGCGACTGGACACAAGATGCGGCAAGGCGGCCGAAAGAACCGCCGGTTGCATCGGGAGGAAGCGCGGCGATGCTGGATTTCGTTCAGCAGCTGGTCAGCGGGGTTGCGCTCGGCTGCGTCTACGGCCTGATCGCGCTCGGCTTCGTGCTCGTCTACAAGGCCACCGAGGTCGTCAATTTCGCCCAGGGCGATCTCATGATGCTGGGCGGCTTCTTCGCCTTCACCTTCATCGGCATGATGGGCTTGAATTACTGGATCGGCTTTGCCGGTGCGGTGGCCGCGATGGCGCTGTTCGGCATGCTGGCGGAGCGCGTGGTGGTGCGGCCGATCCTCGGCTATCCGCAATTCTCCATCATCATGGCGACGATCGGCCTCGGCTATTTCCTGCGCTCGATCGCCGGCATGATCTGGGGCACCGATGATCTCAAGATCGAGACGCCGTTCAGCCAGGGCGTGCTGCGGATCGGCTCGCTGGTGCTCGCTTACGACAAGCTGTCCGTGATCGCGGCGACGATGATCCTGTGCACGTTGCTCTGGCTGTTCTTCAACAAGACGACGCTCGGCACCGCGATGCGTGCCAGCTCCGAGAACATGCTCGCCGCCTATTACATGGGCATTCCGGTCAAGCGCGTGGTCTCGATCGTCTGGGCGATCAGCGAGGCGGTCGCGACCTGCGCCGGCGTGCTGCTGGCCCCGATCACCTTCATCCATTCCAACGTCGGCCTCGTGCTCGGCCTGAAGGCGTTTCCCGCCGCGGTCCTCGGCGGCTTCGGCTCGATCCCCGGCGCGGTGGTGGGCGGCGTCCTGATCGGCGTGATCGAGAGCATGGCCGGCTTCTACCTGCCCGAGGGCTGGAAGGATGTCGCGCCCTACATCGTGCTGCTCACCGTGCTGCTGCTGAAGCCCGAAGGCCTGTTCGGCCACCACGTCCGCAAGAAGGTCTGAACGCCATGCGCTTCCTGTTCAAGACCGACTACGAGGACGACATCAGGCTGTTCCCGCATTCGGGCTACATCGTCTCCTACGGCATCCTGCTCGCGCTGCTGCTGATCGCGCCCCATATGCTCTCCAGCTATCTGATGAGCCAGCTCGTCTTTGTCTGCATCTATGCGACCGTCGGCGTGGCGCTTTTGATCCTGACCGGCTTCACCGGCCAGGCCTCGCTCGGACATGCGGCGTTCCTCGCCATCGGTGCCTATACGGCCGCGTATTTGCAGAAGTACAACGTGCCGTTCCCGGTTTATTTCCTCGCCGCTGGCGCGTTGACCGGCTTGATCGGCGCCATGGTCGGCTTTCCCGCCCTGCGCCTGACCGGCATCTATCTCGTCATCGCCACCATCTCGTTTGCCCTGATCGTCGAGGAGATCCTGGCGCGCTGGGAAAGTGTCACCAACGGCAACGAAGGGATGCGGGTGAAGACGCTGTCGCTGCTCGGCGTCACGGTGCCGCGCGACAGCCCGACCTTCTATTACCTCTGCCTTGCCGTGCTGGTGCTGACCATCGTCGGCTCGCTCAATCTCTTGCGCTCGCCGACGGGGCGCGCCTTCGTCGCGATTCGCGACAGCGAGACGGCGGCGCGGAGCATGGGCGTCAATGTCGCGCTCTACAAGGTGAAGTCCTTTGCGATCTCGGCGGCGATCACCGGCCTTGCCGGCGTGCTGTTCGCGCACAAGCTCTCCTTCATCTCGCCGGAGATGTTCACGTTGCAGCTCTCGATCGAGTTCATCATCGTGATCCTGATCGGCGGCGCCTTCAGTCTGCACGGCGCGGTGCTGGGCGCCATCTTCATCGTGATGATCGATCCGTTCCTGACCTATCTGAAGGACGACATGCCCGGCATCATCGCCGGCATCGCCGCGACGTTCGGTGCTGGCCCGGCGACCGCGGGACATATCAAGTCGACCGTCGCCGCGTTCGCCTCGCTCAACGGCCTGAAGGGCGCGATCTACGGCATCATCATCGTGCTGTTCGTGCTGTTCGAGCCGCTCGGGCTCTACGGCCGCTGGCTCAAGATCAAGCTCTTCTTCCAGCTGTTCCCGCTCTACAAGCGCGCCACCTTCAAGCGGCAGAAGATCTACGTGAAGTCGGAGCGGAACCGATGAGCTATTTCCGCGCCGAGAACCTGTCGTTGCATTTCGGAGGGCTCAAGGCCGTCGATGCGGTGTCGTTCGCGGTCGAGAAGGGCGAGATCCTGTCGATCATCGGCCCCAACGGCGCCGGCAAGAGCTCGATCTTCAACCTGATCTCGCGGATCTACCGGCCGACCTCGGGCCGTATCTTCTTCGAGGATCAGGACATCACGGAGGAGCCGCCCTACGACATCGCAAAGCTCGGCATCGCTCGCACTTTCCAGAACATCGAGCTGTTCGAGAACGCGACCGTGCTGTCGAACCTTCTCGTCGGCCGCCACCGGCATTCGACCACGCAGCTCTGGCAGGAGCTGCTGTTCCTGCCGAGCGTGCGCGCCAACGAGAAGGTGCACCGCCGCCGGGTCGAGCAGGTCATCGAATTTCTCGATCTCGAGCCCTATCGCGACAAGCTGATCTCCGGGCTGCCTTACGGCGTGCGCAAGGTGATCGAGCTGGCGCGCGCGTTGTGCTCGGAGCCGAAGCTGATCCTGCTCGACGAGCCGTCAAGCGGCCTCAATGTCGAGGAGACCGACGACATGTCGTTCTGGATCCGCGACATGAAGAGCGAGCTCGGAATCACCGTGCTGATGGTCGAGCACGACATGTCGCTGGTCAATCGCGTCTCCGATCGTGTCATCGCGCTCAATTACGGCCGCGTGCTGGCAATGGGATCGCCCGCCGAGGTGCAGCAGCACCCCGACGTCGTCGCTGCGTATCTGGGAGCTTGACCCGATGGATGCCACGGTGACACCCGATACCATCCTGAAGCTCTCCAACATCGAGAGCTATTACGGGCCGATCATGGCGATCCGCGGCATCTCGCTGGAAGTGCCGCGCGGCCGCATCGTCACGCTCCTAGGGGCCAACGGTGCCGGCAAGACCACGGTGCTGAAGACGATTTCAGGCATTCTCGATCCGCAGAAGGGCTCGATCGAATTTCTGGGCAAGCCGATCCAGCGCATGGAGGCGGACCGGATTGTCCGGCTCGGCCTCAGCCATGTGCCGGAAGGGCGCGAGGTGTTTCCGTTCCTGTCCGTGCGCGAGAACCTGATGATGGGGGCCTATCCGCGCAAGGATCGCGACGGCGTCGCGGAGGATCTGGAACGCGTCTACGGCTATTTCCCGCGGCTGAAGGAGCGCGTCAACCAGCCGGCCGGCCAGCTCTCGGGCGGCGAGCAGCAGATGCTCGCGATCGGCCGCGCCCTGATGAACCGGCCGACGCTGCTCCTGCTCGACGAGCCCTCGCTCGGCCTGTCGCCGCTGCTGGTGAAAGAGATCTTCACCATTATCCGCCGCGTCAACGAGGAGCAGGGCATGTCGATCCTGCTGGTCGAGCAGAACGCCAAGGTGGCGCTGGAGACGGCGCATTACGGTTATGTGCTCGAGATCGGCCGCATCGTCATGAACGACAGCTGCGACCGCTTGATGCATTCCCAGGACATCCAGGAGTTCTACCTTGGCGCCAAGGAGGCGGGCGCCCGAGGCGAGCGGCGCTGGAAAAAGAAGAAGACGTGGCGATGAGGACGAGCTGGCAGTAAGATGAGCTTGCCATCCGCAATCAAGACCGCCGGCAAGGCAGGCAGCGGGTGCAAGCGACAGGGAGGAGAGGCGCATGGCCCGACCGGCGGTGCTGACGGTCGCTGATACGATCGCAAAGAGCTTTTTGCGCGCCGCGGAGACGCGAGGCGATCGGCCGGCGATCCGCGAGAAGAAGTTCGGCATCTGGCAGCCGACGAGTTGGCGTGAGTGGCTCGAGATCTCCAAGGAAATCGCCTACGCGCTGCACGCCTCCGGCTTCCGGCCCGGCGACGTCGCCTCCATCATCGCCAATGCCGTTCCGGAGTGGGTTTATGCCGACATGGGCGTCCTCTGCGCCGGCGGCGTCTCTTCGGGCATCTATCCGACCGATGCGTCGTCGCAGGTCGAATATCTCGTCAACGATTCCCGAACCAGGGTGATCTTCGCCGAGGACGAGGAGCAGCTCGACAAGATCCTCGCCTGCCGCGCCCGCTGCGCGAGCCTGCAGAAGATCATCGTGTTCGACATGGAGGGCCTCAGCGGCTTCTCCGACGACATGGTGATGTCGCTCGACGAGTTTCGCGCGCTCGGCCGCAATCACATGGTCGGCCGCGAGGTGCTGTGGCAGGAGATGATCGACAGCCGCAGCGCCGGCGATCTCGCCATCCTCGTCTACACCTCAGGCACCACCGGCCCGCCCAAGGGCGCGATGCACGCCAACCGCAGCGTCACGCACCAGATGCGGCACGCCAACGATTTCATCCCTGCACGGGAAGACGAGGATCGCCTGATCTTCCTCCCGCTCTGCCACGTCGCCGAGCGCATCGGCGGCTACTACATCTCGGTCGCGCTCGGCTCGGTGATGAATTTCGCCGAGAGCCCGGAGACCGTGCCGGACAATCTGCGCGAGGTGCAGCCGACCATCTTCCTGGCGGTGCCGGGCATCTGGGAGAAGTTCTACTCGGCCATCACCATCGCGCTGAAGGATGCGACGCCGCTGCAGCAATGGGTCTATCGCCGCGCCATCGACATCGGCTACCGCATGGTCGATTACAGGCTCGAGGGCAAGGCGCCGCCGCTGTCGCTGCGGCTCGCGAATGGCATCGCCTACCGCGTCGCATTCCGCAACATCCGCCGCATGATGGGCCTTGACCGCTGCCGCATCGCCTTCACCGGCGCCGCGCCGATCGCGCCAGAGCTGATCCGCTGGTATCTCGCGCTCGGCATCGACATTCACGAGGTTTACGGCCAGACCGAGAATTGCGGCGTGGCCACCATGATGCCGTCGGTTCAGACCAAGCTCGGCTCGGTCGGCACCGCCGTGCCTTGGGGCGAGGTCGCGCTGTCGCCAGAGGGCGAGATCCTGATCAAGGGCGACTTCCTGTTCATGGGCTATCTGAACCAGCCGGAGAAGACTGCCGAGACCATCGATTCCCGCGGCTGGCTGCATACCGGCGATGTCGGCAGCATCGACAATGAGGGCTTCGTCCGCATCACCGACCGCATGAAGGACATCATCATCACTTCCGGCGGCAAGAACATCACCCCGTCCGAGATCGAGAACCAGCTCAAATTCTCGCCCTACATCTCGGACGCCGTCGTGATC
>RXJC01000234.1 GCA_003963435.1 Bradyrhizobiaceae bacterium
GCCGATCCCGTACAGAAGCAAGTGCCCGGCAAGAGACGACGCAAAAAAGGGATTGACTTACCAAGGCCCGTTACAGAAGCCCGGATGGAGCGCAAGCGTAATCCGGGATTCGTGCGTCACAGCAAGCTGTCCCGGATTGCGCTGCGCTCCATCCGGGCTACGAAGCGAGGCCCAGCTTCGCATAGATCCTTCGCGCATACGCACCGAACGCATCCGTGGTCTTCAGCGGCAGATCGCGTGGGAAGGGCAGCTCGATCGGGAAATAATCGGCCATCTTCGCCGGTCCCGCGGTCAGCACGGCACAGTGCGAGGACAGGAACACGGCCTCCTGGATCGAGTGCGTGACGAAGATGATGGTCTTGCCGCTCTCGCGCCAGATCCGAAGCATCTCCAGATTCATCTGCTCGCGCGTCAGCGCATCGAGCGCGCCGAACGGCTCGTCCATCAGGATCAGCTTGGGATCGTGAATGAAGGCGCGCGCGATCGCTGTGCGCTGCTGCATGCCGCCGGAGAGCTGCTGCGGATATTTCTGCTCAAAGCCCGCGAGCCCGACCAGATTGAGCAGATCGCGCGCCCGCTCGCGCGCAGCCTTCATCGGCAGGCCGACGATCTCGGCCGGCAGCAGCACGTTGTCCAGGATGGTGCGCCATTTCAGCAGCAGCGCCTGCTGGAACACCATGCCGATGTCGCGGGTCGGGTCGAACGGGCTGTCGGCATTGCCGATCTTCACGGTGCCGCCGTCGGCGCCGTGCAGGCCGGCCAGGATCTTCATCACCGTCGTCTTGCCGCAGCCGGACGGGCCGACCAGCGAGACCAGCTCACCTTCCTGCACGTCCATCGTGACGTCGGAGACTGCCAGGAATTCGGTGCCGCCGCTGCGATAGACTTTGCGGACGCCTTGCAGGCTGATGAAGGGCTCTGAGCTCATGCCAGCCATTTGTCCAGGTTCGCGGCGACGAAGGCGTCGTCGCTGAGGTCGGCGTGCTCGCGCGTGACGCGGTCGATCTCCTCTTTCTGGCCGGGGCTGAGGCCCTCGTTCGGGTCGAGGCACCAAAGGCCTCGCATCAGGCCCTGGCGCCGCAACACCTCGTGGCAGCCGGCGATGCAGCCGTGAAAATTGTTGGCGACGTCGAAGAAGGCGCTGTTGCAGTCGGTGACGCGGGCATCGAGCGCGAGCAGGTCTGCCGGCACGCTGTCCTTGTGCCGCGCCGCCTTGCAGCGCTCGAACTGCTTGATGGCGCTCGCGGTCCACACCGACCAATGGCCGAGCAGGCCGCCCTTAAAATAAGTGCGCGTGGTGACGCCCTTGTCGCGCAGGTCGAACGGCAAGGTGAGATCGAGCAGGATGTGGTCGTCGTTGCCGGTGTAGAGCGCGACGCGGTCGAGCGCGCCGGCCGCGGCGACGCCGCGCAGCACGTCGAGGGTCCGGTAGCGGTTGAACGGCGCGATCTTGATGGCGATGACGTTGTCAATCGCGGCGAAGCGTTGCCAGAACCGGCTGGACAGCACGAGCCCTCCGACGGCCGGCTGGAGATAGAAGCCGACCAGCGGAATTTCGGCGGCGACCGAGGTGCAATGGGCGATGATCTCGTCCTCGGAGGCGGTCTTCATCGCGGCGAGGCTGAGCAGGCCGGCGTGATAGCCGATGTCGCGCGCGGTGCGGGCCTCGGTGACCGCCTGCTTTGTCGGACCGGCGAGGCCCGCGACCATCGCCAGCGGGCGCTTGGTCCAGTTGGCCGCGGTCTCGGCGGCGAGCTCGAGCACGGGGCGGTAGAGACCGACATCGCGGATCGCGAACTGCGTCGTGTGCACGCCGACGGCAAGGCCGCCCGAGCCGGCGTCGACGTAATAGCGCGTCAGCGCGCGCTGATGACGTTTGTCGAGCTGGCGCTCGGCGGTGAGCGCGAGGGGATGAGCCGGCAGCACGGTGCCCTCGGCGATCAGCTTGCGGATCTCGGGGTTGATCTGGCTGTGGTGCATGATGTCCTATCCGAATTCGGGGCCGGCGACGGCGAATGGCATGTCTTCACCCGTGACGGTGGCGGGGCCGAACCGCATGCGCTGGAACGGCCGCTCGATGGTCCAGCCGGAGGCGGTCAGCCCGTCCAGGAATGCGCCTTGCGAGGCGACGGCGTCGAGCAGCATCGGACGGGTTTCGGTGCGCGTGATCGCGTCAACCAGGGCCAGAGCTGCGGCGGCATTGTCCGCTAGCAAGGGGCCGATATGGCGGGCGGTGCGGCCGTCGCGCACCAGCGCGATCGCGCCATTTTCGGCGACGATGCGCGAGCCCGGACGCTGGGCGAAGGCGGCGAGCAAGGCGGTCCGGTCGAAGCCCGTGGCTCGCCGGTCGCGCGTGGCAAGCGCATCGAGCGTCGCGGATGACGGCGGGGGCGCCGCGGGGCCCGCAGGCCTCGCCAGCTTCAGGCGGCGCAATTGCAGCGTCGGCGTGAACCCCAGCGGCCCGTAGACGGCCGCGCCGTCAGGCGTGGCGTCGAGCCAAGTGGTGAGGCCGTTCTTGCGCGCGGTTTCCAGGCAAGCATCGACGAGGCGCGTTGCAAGGCCGCGGCGTCGATGCGTTGCCGTCACCAGCACCATGCTGATCCAGGCGTTGTTGCCGGAATAGGGCAGCAGGGCTGCGGTTGCGACCAGGCGCGCGCCGTCGCGAATGCCGAACACGATTCCGTCGCGCAGGAAGATGCGCCAGTCGTCCTCGGTCTGGTTCCAGTGCGCTTCCGTGGACAGCGCCAGCCCCGCGATCGCGTCCTGCTCGCCGAGCTTGAGGACGGGTGGGGCGTCAGTAACGGCCATCGCGCACCTCGTATTTGGTGGGCTTGCCGAGGCTCGGCATGGCGCGGGAGACCCAATCCGCGGTCCAGGCGATCAGCTGCTCGGTGTCGACGATTGGAAGGCCGAACAGCTCGACCGCCTTGGTCGTGTCGGTCAGCCACGCCGTCGGCTCTTCCTTGCCCGTCAGCACCGGCGCGCGGCCGAACCTTGCGCCGAACCTTTGCGCGAGGTCGCGCACCGCCAGGATCTCGTGACCGCTGACATTGATCGGCGAGGTGGGCGTCGTGCAATGCGCTAGGCAGCGCAGCGCCTGCGCGGATGCGTCGCCCTGCCAGATGAAATTGACGTGACCGAGGCTGACGTCGATCGGCGTGCCCGAGAGCACCTTGGTCGCGATGTCGTGCAGCACGCCGTAGCGCATGTCGATCGCGTAGTTGAGCCGGAACAGCCGGCCGGGCGTTCCGAACTTGCGGGAGAAATATTCGAACATGCGCTCGCGGCCGACGCAGGATTGGGCGTATTCGCCGGGCGGGTTCGGTGGCATGTCCTCGGTCGAGCCTTTGCCGTCCACCGGAACGAACGGATAGATGCAGCCGGTCGAGAACGCCACGATGCGCGAGGACGGGAAGGCCTGCGCGACCAGCGCAGGCACGTGCGCGTTCATCGCCCATGTCAGCGACAAATCGCCCTCGGCGCCGAACTTGCGGCCGGCCATGAAGACGATGTTCGGCGCCTTGGGCAGCGCCGCGATCGCGGTCTCGTCCATCAGGTCGCAATTGATGGTTTCAACGCCGCGCGCCTGCAGCCAGTCCTTCACCCCGGCCTCGCTGAAACGCGCGACGCCGATGATCCGGCGATCGGGCGCGGCGGCTTTCGCAAGGCCCGCCAGCGTCGGGCCCATCTTGCCGCCGACGCCGAGGATCATGATGTCGCCCTCGACCTTGTTGAGGTCGTCGATCAGCGCCCGGGTCGGCCGGCACAGCAGCTCGTCGAGGGCTGCGATATCGGGGATGGTCCTCGGCAGGTTCTCGCGGGTGAGCAGCATGGATTTGGTCCTTGGTTCTCAGGTCTGTCTGGCATCGCCGACGACGAAGATGCGTTCGAGCGCGAGCACGAGGCCGTAGAGCGCGACGCCGAGCAGCGTCAGCAGCACGACCGCCATCACCATCGCGGGCGTGTCGAGCGAGGACTGCACCTGGATCATGAGGTAGCCCAGCCCGCGCTCGGAGGCGATGAACTCGCCGACGATGGCGCCGGCGACGGCCAGGATGGCACCGACCTTCATGCCGGAGAACACGTAAGGCAGCGATCCCGGCAGCTGGATCTTGCGGAACAGCGTCCAGCGCGAGCCGCGCAGCGATTTGACGAGATCGAGCAGGTCAGGCTCGACCTCGCGCAGGCCGCGCGCGGTGGTGAGCAGGATCGGGAAGAAGCAGATGCTGAACGCGATCAGGATGTTCGGAACGATGCCGTAGGAGAACCAGACGATAAAGAGGGGCCCGAGTGCGACCTTCGGGATCATGTTCAAGGTCACGAACAGCGGCAGCAGCACGAGGCTGAGCAGCGGCGCCCAGCTGAAGATCACCGCGAGCGCGACGCCGACGAAGGCGCCGAGCGCGAAGCCGCCGAGGATCTCGACCGCCGTCACCAGCGTGTTGGCGCCCCAGGCGTAGTTCGCGGTGCCCAGCGTCTGCACCGTCGCCAGCGGCGAGGGCAAAATGAATTTCGGCACGTGGAAGGCATCGACCGCGACCTGCCAGAGCACGAGCACGGCGAGGTGCACGACCAGGATGATCGCAAAGCTGCGCGAGGCGCGGGCCCTGTCTCCTGCCACCGGTTGCTCCCTGTTGGCGCGGCGGCGATGCCGCAAATCTTCAGCCTCAGCAGCCGCAAGCCTAGCCGTCCTTGCGGCAAGTTTCAACCAGTTGGTTGATTAGGGTCGGAGCGAGTGCAGCACCAGGTCTGCGACGTGGCGGCGGCGGGCGCGCCGCTGGGCGCGGCTCGACAGGTCCTTGCCGAAGATCGCCGACAGCGTCGGGGTGTTGGAGAAGAAGAAATAGGACAGGCCTGCAATGGAGATATAGAGCTGGACCGGATCGATCCCCTTGCGGAACACGCCCGCGCGCACGCCCTCGTGGAGGATGTGGGACACGCTTTTGACCAGCGGCGAATGCATCGCCTCCAGCCGGGTCGAGCCGCGGACGTGGCGGGCGCCGCCGCGGTTCTCGTCGTTCAAAAGCACGATGAAATCAGGGTTTGCGGCCAGATGGTCGAACGAAGCCTCGATCAGCCGGCGGATCGCCTTCTCCGGCGGCAGGCCTTCGAGATTGAGCCGGCGCTCCTGCTCGCGGATGTCCTCGTAGACCCATTCGAGCACGGCGAGGTAGAGCGCGTCCTTGTCGCCGAAATAGTGGTAGACGAGCTGCTTGTTGACGCCGGCGCGCATCGCGATCTCGTCGACGCGGGCGCCGGCAAAGCCGTGCCGGGCGAACTCGAGGCGCGCCGCGGTCAGCAGCTTCTTGCGGGTGGCGACGGGATCGCGGCGCTGCGGCGCGGTGTCGCCAGGTCGTTTTGCGGACATTTCCAACCAAACAGTTGACAAGTGGAGGGCGGGCTTGTTGCATTGGTAGCCTCACGAGGGGAGAGCGACAAGCCGGGTCGCTGGCATGAGGAGAGATGCGATGAAGCGTTTGCGGACGGCTGTTGTGGCCCTGGTGCTCGGTTTGCCGGCGGTGCCGGCGAGCGCGGGCGAAGCGGTGAATTTGATCCTGAACTGGACGCCAACGGCCGATCACTCGCCGTATTATTACGCCAAGGCGCAGGGCTGGTACGAGAAGGCCGGCATCGATCTCACCATCGAGACCGGCAAGGGCTCCGGCGTCTCCGCCGCCAAGGTCGGCTCCGGCGGCTCGCCGTTCGGCGTCGCCGATCTCGCCACCATGCTGGTGGCCAAGAGCAAGGGCGCCGACACCGTGGCCGTGATGAGCGTCTACGCCAACACCGGCCAGACCTTCTACTGGCTGAAGAGCTACGGCGTGAAGGGGGTGAAGGATTTTGCCGGCCACAAGATCGGCAATCCGCCGGGGGACGCCTCGCGCGTGATGTGGCCGGCCTTCGCGAAAGCCGCGGGCCTTGCGCCGGACTCCGTCGGCTTCGTCAATGTCGGGCCGACCGCGAAGATCGCGGCGCTGAAGAGCCACACCGTCGACATCATCAGCGACTTCTACAACGAGCATGATCTCAAGGTGATCGAGTTCGGCCAGGACCTCGGCTACGTCAACTGGAAGGACATCGGGCTCAATCCGTATGGCAATTCGCTGATCGTCAATGGCGCTTACTTGCAGAAGAACCCGAAGGTCGTCGAGGAATTCGTCCGCGTCACGCAGAAGGCCTTTGCGGCCTGCGTCGCCGACGCCGCGCCGTGCCTGAAGGCGCTGCTCGATCAGGTCTCCGGCCTCGACCAGGCGAACCAGGAGCGCCAGTGGGAGCGCATCAAGTTCCTGATGACGGACGAGTTCACCACCACCAAGGGTCTCGGCTGGATCGACGGCGAGCGGATGAAGAAGGACTACGAGCTGGTCCAGACCTATCTCGGCATGGAGAAGCCGTTCGACGTCACGACGGCGTTCACGACCAGGATGCTGGATCCGAGCATCAAGATGGATGCGAGCAAGGTGAAGAAGTAGGGGGGCTTGTAGCCCTCATGGAGCGCAGCGCAATCCGGGGCAGGGGCATCTGCGGCAGCGCGGGGCGGATTGCGCGGCGCTCCATCCAGGCTACGGATCGAGGCAAGACGCCGCCCTGCCGTCATTGCGAGCGTAGCGAAGCAATCCAGAATCTTTCCGCGGAGACAGTCTGGATTGCTTCGTCGCAAGGGCTCCTCGCAATGACGTTGTGGGAGGAGTGCGCCTTGCTCTCTTTCTCGTGCCCCGGACGCAGCGCAGCGTCCCTCGACGGTGCGCTGCAGAGCCGGGACAAGAAGGCGGCCCGGTCGCCCATACCCCCACGTAACCCCACGGAGAAATTAACCGGCCGTTAACCATATCCGCCGCATCGTTAACCATTCAATAACAGGGAACGAGTCGGCCGTGATGGAGGCTGCAGTCAAACCTCAACGCCAAATGGTGCGCCTGCGCGGGCGCTCTTATGTGGCTTTCGTGTTTACGCCGACGGTTCCGGTGCAGGACTGGCTGCACGAGATCGACGCCACCATTGCGCGCTCGCCGGGCTTCTTTGCCGGCCGGCCCGTGGTGATCGACCTGTCCTCGGTCGATCTCAGCCAGTCCGGTATCGGCCATCTGCTCACCAGCCTGCAGGATCGCAACATCCGCGTGCTCGGCATCGAGGGCGTGGAGGAGGGCAAGCTCACGCCCATGATGCCGCCACTGCTGTCGGGCGGGCGCAGCTGCGTGGTCGAGCCGACCTCGGCGAAGAAGGCCGAGGCGAAGGTCGAGACCAAGCCGACCTCGCTGCTGCTGGAAAACCCGGTGCGCTCGGGTCAGACCGTGATCTTCCCGGACGGCGACGTCACCATCCTCGGCTCGGTCGGGTCCGGCGCGGAAGTGGTCGCCGGCGGCTCGATCCACATCTACGGCGCGCTGCGCGGCCGCGCCATGGCGGGCGTAAACGGTCATACCAGCGCGCGCATCTATTGCCAGAAGATCGAGGCCGAACTGCTTGCGATCGATGGGTTTTACCAGACCGCCGACGATATCGACGCCGCGCTTCGCGGCCGGCCGGCCCAGGCCTTCCTGCAGGGCAACACCATGCGAATTACCGCGCTGAACTGACCAGAAGGAGATTTACGAGATGGCCAAGGTACTGGTCGTGACATCAGGCAAGGGCGGGGTCGGCAAGACCACGACCACCGCCGCCCTGGGGGCGGCGCTGGCGCAGCGCGGCGACAAGGTCGTCGTCGTCGATTTCGACGTCGGCCTGCGCAATCTCGACCTCGTCATGGGTGCCGAGCGCCGCGTCGTGTTCGACCTCATCAACGTGGTGCAGGGCGTTGCGAAACTCCCGCAGGCGCTGATCAAGGACAAGCGGCTGGAGAATTTGTGGCTGCTGCCGGCCTCGCAGACCCGCGACAAGGACGCGCTGACGGAAGAGGGCGTCGGCAAGGTCATCGACGAGCTGCGCGCCCGCTTCGACTGGGTGATCTGCGACAGCCCGGCCGGCATCGAGCGCGGCGCCTCCATGGCCATGCGCTTTGCCGACGAGGCCGTCATCGTCACCAATCCGGAAGTCTCCTCGGTGCGGGATTCCGACCGCATCATCGGCATGCTCGATTCCAAGACGGTGCGGGCCGAGAAGGGCGAGCGGGTCGAGAAGCACATTCTCATTACCCGCTACGATCCCTCCCGCGCCGCGCGCGGCGAGATGCTGACCATCGACGATATCCTCGAAATCCTCGCGACGCCGTTGCTCGGCATCATCCCGGAAAGCCAGGACGTGCTGCGAGCCTCCAATGTCGGCACGCCGGTCACGCTGTCGAACGCCGACGGTGCGCCCGCGCGGGCCTATACCGATGCGACGCGGCGGCTGTGCGGCGAGACGGTTGCCATGCATGTGCCGACCGAACGCAAGGGCTTCATGGATCGATTGCTGCGACGGAGGGCGGCATGAGCATGGGTCTGCTTCGGCTTCTCCGCGGCAACAAGGCCTCTGCACCCGTCGCACGCGAACGGCTGCAGATCCTGCTTGCTCATGAACGCGGAATGCGTGGCCAGCCC
>RXJC01000545.1 GCA_003963435.1 Bradyrhizobiaceae bacterium
GCATGATGGCGATGCCGCCGGCGGCGTAAAGCACGCCGAAGCAGAGCCCGTAAAGCGGCAGCGCCTGGAAATCGCGCAGGCCCTCGACCAGCGCCTCGGCAATGTCAGTCGCCGCGACTGGACGCACCACCGGATCGACCTTGCCCGAGATGGACATCAGCTTCCTCCGCGTATCGGCGCGATCTTACGTCGCGCGTGCGGCGATATTAGCGCCGCCGCGCGGACGTGCAACTTAATGCCGGCCAGCGCGAAGAAGGTGGCGACGCAACAATGCTCGCCATGGGAAATCTTTAGCCTTTGGTGCGATATTGACGCCGATGACTATGGACGGAGCAGATGATCGTGCCTCAAATTGTACCTTCGAGCCCCCTCGCCTGAGCGCGGACCGCCCCACCGATGAGCCTGCGTACCCGGTTACTGATCCTCGTCATCGCGGCCATGCTCGTGCCGGCGATCCTGGTCGGGCTGCGCTTCATGCAGAACCGGGCCAGCGAGATCGACGCGGCTTTGGCCAATCTGACGGCATCCGCCGACGACATCGCCAGCGATCTCGGCGAAAAGATCCAGGGCACCGCCCAGCTTCATTATGGGCTCGCCCGTGCCCGCGACCTCGACACGCGGGACAAGGCGGCGTGCTCGGCGTTCCTGTCGGATGTCCGCGAGGAATATCCGCAGTTCACGGGCATTCTGACCATCGATCCCGACGGCAGCCTGTTTTGTGACTCGCTGCGGACCAACCGCACGCTCGACCTGAACGACCGCGGCTATTTCAAAGAGGTCAAGGGTCTTCACGGCGTCGTCGCGGTGGAGCCTGTGTTCGGCCGCCTCACCGGACTGTCGGTGCTGCAGATCGCCTATCCCGTGCGGTCGGAGGCGGGCGCGCTGAAGTTCGTGCTGCTCGCGTCCTTCAACCTGAACAAATTCGCAGAGTTTCACGACAGGCGGTTGCTCGCCGAGAAGGATATCATGTTCGTCGACGCCAAGGGTACGGTCCTGGCCGCCCCCAAGCGCGGCGGCTCGAGCGAGCCCGTCGGCGGATCCATCGCGGGCACCGATTTGTTCCACTTCGCGGCTGCGCCCGATGGCGAACCATTTCGCGAAATCACCGACCGCGCGGGCCGCACGCATATCTGGGGCGTCGCCCGTTCGCCCGCGATCCGCAAGGCCGGCCTCTACATCCTGGTCGGACGATCCAAGGACGGGCTGGTCGCAGCCGCCAACCGCCGGCTTTACGAGGACATGGCGATCCTCGCGGTGGCTTTGCTGCTGCTGCTCGCGGGACTCTGGATCCTCACGACCGTGAGCATCGGGCGCCAGGTCGGGCGGCTCGCCGCCATGGCGAAGAGCCTCGGGCGCGGCGATCTCGGCGCGCGCATTCCGAAGCCCCATCCCGGCGGCGAGCTCGGCGGTTTGATGAGCCTGCTCAACAGCACGGCGGAATCGCTCGAGCAGCAGCGCGCCGCCATCGCCGATCTCAGCCACAAACTCAGCCAGTCCCAGAAGATGGAAGCGATGGGCCAGCTCACCGGCGGCGTGGCGCACGATTTCAACAATCTCCTGACCGTCATTCTCGGCAACGCGGAGCACCTCGCCGACAGCCTCGCGGGCAACAAGGAACTACACCGGATCGCCGACGACATCGCGACCGCCGCCGAGCGCGGCTCCGACCTGACGCGGAGCCTGCTCGCCTTCGCGCGCAAGCAGCCGCTGCGGCCGCGCGAGATCGACATCGCCGAGCAGGTGACCGGCATGAAGCAGCTGCTGCGGCGGACCCTGGGCGAGCATATCGAGTCCAGCTTCACGTTCGCGCCGGACCTATGGCTCGCCAGCGTCGATCCCGGCCAATTGGCGACCGCCGTCCTCAACCTCGTGCTCAACGCGCGCGATGCGATGCCTGACGGCGGCAAGCTGATGGTCGAGGTGCGCAACGCCTCGCTCGGCGAATCCGACCTCGACGTCAACGGCGAGCCGCGGCCGGGCGACTACGTCATGCTGTCTGTGAAGGATACCGGCAGCGGCATGAGCAGCGAGGTGTTGGAGCGCGCGTTCGAGCCGTTCTTCACCACCAAAGAGGTCGGCAAGGGGACCGGCCTCGGCCTCAGCATGGTCTACGGGTTTGCGCAACAATCCGGCGGAATGGTGCAGATGCAGTCCGAACCGGGTCAAGGCAGCGTCGTCAGGCTGTTCTTTCCCCGTCTCGCGACGGCACCGAACGAGGAGCCGTTACCGGCAGAGCATGTCACGGCCCCCGACGGACACGAGACCATTCTCGTCGTCGAGGACGACGACATGGTGCGCGCCTATGTCGAGAACGAGCTGAAGGCGCTCGGTTACCGCGTCATCACGACCTCGAACGGGCCCGCGGCGCTGGACGTGCTGAGGCAAACGGGGGACATCCAGTTGCTGTTTACTGACGTCGTGATGCCCGGCGGCATGTTCGGGCCGGAGCTTGCGAAGCAGGCCATTCAATTGCGGCCTGGTCTCAAGGTGCTGTTCACCTCCGGCTACAGCCAAAATCCCGTCAGGGCACTCGACGGAATCGGCGACGCCCGCATCCTGACCAAGCCGTTTCGACGCAAGGATCTTGCCGCGATGCTGCGGGCCGCCCTGTCGGAGCCGTCGCGATAGATCAGGGCGCGATCGCGAGCTGCAGCGCCACTGCGAGATTGGCCGCGAACAGGCCCGCATCGATGACGAAGATCCGGAACATCGGGCCCTTCAAGACCGGCCAATAGGCGACCCCGACCCGGCCGCCGCGCATCAGGACCGGAACGTTGTAAGCGAACTGGCTGAAATGGCAGGCGGAGAAGAACAGGAACAGCGCAAGCTGCGCCTCGGCCGGCTGGAAGAAAACCGGACGCGCAGCCAGAAGGTAAAACGACAGCAGCCCGATCGGCAGGTTCATGCCGCCCAGGAACGCAACGCTGGCCGCCAGGGTCGGCGCGATCGGATTGCTGCGCTCTTCCCGCGGCAGCAGGATCTTCAGCGTGTTGCGTTGGGCGATGCTGAACTGGATGAAGGCCCCGACGAACCAGAGCGTGTTGAGAAGCAGGACGATATCCGAAAGACGCATGATCATTTTCCATAAAAGGCTTCGCTGCGGACGACGCGGCCGGAATCGTCGAAATCCATGAACTCGCTGGCGCGGGTGTCGCCGAGCTGCCACCACACCGTCAGCCGCGCGATCGTATCGTCCCAGCTCCAGCTCAGAATCTTCAGGTCGGCGCTTTCGATGTGGCCATAGGCCTTTCGCCAATAGGCGCGGATGTTCTCGGCACCGCTCACGACGGGCGAGCCGGTCAGCGTCAGCGCCAGAGGGCTGCGCATCTGCGCGTCAGCGGCAAAATGCGCGACGACGGCGTCGATATCGACCTTGCACCAGCTCGCGCACCACGCCGTGACAAAAGGTCCGGCCGCCGCGCGATTCATTGCCTGTCCGCCCATGACGCGGCCCTCCCCTCGCTCGTCGGCAAGGAAACTGGCAAAGCCGGCATCTCATGTCAACTATGTTGACTTGAGATTTCGTCAATTGTTGTCGGCGATCGTCTCCATGACGGCCATCCACGCGGCCGCGCCCGACGCGCCGACGCGGTCGAACGCCTCGCGCAGCACCTTGCGCTCGTGGTCGGAGGCGCGCTGCTCGATGCGCCGGCCGGCTTCCGTCAGGCGCAGCAGCTTGGAGCGATGCTGCTCGGGCGAGCGCTTCGACGTCACGAGCTTGCGCTCCTGGAGCAGATTGAGCGGCCGGCTCAGCGCCTGCTTGGAAATGCCGAGAACCTCGAGCAGCGAGCCGATCGCGATGTCGGGCCGGCGCGCCACCACGTAGAGGATGCGGTGGTGCGGGCGCGACAAGCCTTGCTTGGCAAGATATGCGTCTGCTTCGAGCGTCATGCCGCGCCAGCCGTAATACATCAGCTCGAGCGCGGCATCGAGATCATGCAGCTTGTCGAGCGAGGCGCGGTGAAGTCCTGCGGCTTGAGACGTCTTTGCCATAGCCGGGAAGCTAGCCTCTCGCCCGCAGCTCGCGCCGCAGCACCTTGCCGGTCGCCGTCATCGGCAGCGTCTCGGCGAATTCGACGAAGCGCGGGTATTCGTGCGCGGCGAGCTGCACCTTGACGAACTCCTGGATCTCGCGCGCGAGCGCGTCGGTGCCGGTGAAGCCGGGACGCAGCACGATCCAGGCCTTGATGGACTCGGTACGAATCGGATCGGGGATGCCGACCACGGCGGCCATCGCCACCGAGGGGTGCTTCATCAGCGTATGCTCGATCTCGGACGGGCCGACGCGATAGCCGGCGGTGGTGATGACGTCGTCCTCGCGGCTGACGTACCAGAAATAGCCGTCCTCGTCCTGCACGCCGAGATCGCCGGTGAGAAGAAACTCGCCGGCATATTTCTTCGCCGTCGCTTCGGGATTGCGCCAATATTCGAGCATGGTGACGGGACATGGCTGGCGCACGCCGATGATGCCGCGCTGGCCGCGCGGCAACTCCTCGCCTTTGTCGTTGACGATGCGGACGTCGAAGCCCGGCGTCGCCTTGCCCATCGAACCTGGGCGGATCGGAAACAAATTGGAGTTGCTGCCGATCACGAGATTGCACTCGGTCTGGCCGAACACTTCATGTGCGTCGATACCAAAAGTCTCGCGCACCCAGCCGAGCAGCTCGCCGCCGAGCGATTCCCCGCCGGTGAAGATGCTGCGCAACTTGACGCCCGGATGCTTCACCCCGGCTTGCCGCATCAGCTTCAGGGCGGTCGGCGGCAGGAAGACGTTGCGCACGCCGAGGTCGGCCATCATCTGCATCGCCGCCTGCGGCTCGAACTTCCGCGCGCGGTGACCGACCAGGGGGATGCCGTGGTACCAGAACGCGAGCAGGCCGTTGATCAGGCCGCCGATCCAGGCCCAGTCCGCCGGCGTCCACATGAGATCGCCGGGCTTGGGCAAGAAGTTGTGACACATCTCGACGTTGGGGAGATGGCCGAGCACGACGCGATGCGCGTGCAGCGCGCCCTTCGGGTTGCCCGTGGTGCCCGAGGTGTAGATGATCAGCGCGGGATCGTCGCAGGAGGTGTCCACGCGCGTGAAGTCGGGCGACGCCGCCTTCACCGCTCCCCAGAACGAAGTCGTGCCCGAAGGCGCACGCGCGCCGACGATATAGACGGTCTTCAGTTGCGGCAGGCGATCGCGGATCTTTGCAAGCTTGTCCCAGCCGGCTTCGTCGGTGACGATCGCCTTGGCCTCGGAGTTCGACAGGCGGAATTCCAGCGCGTCCTCGCCGAACAGCGCGAACAGCGGGATCGAGATCATCCCGGAGCGGAAGGCCGCCATATGCGCGATCGGCAATTCCAGCGACTGCGACAGGAACACCGCGACGCGGTCGCCACGTGACAAACCGTCCGCCTTCAGCACATTGGCAAAGCGGCGCGACATCTCGGCGACCTCGTCGAAGGAGGTGCGGCTGGCCGCGCCGTTCTCATCGACATAGATCAGCGCGAGCCGACCCGTGCCGTCAGCATGGCGATCGCAGCACGCCTCCGCCATGTTGAAGCGCGCCGGGATGTCCCAGCGAAAATTGCGGACGAGTTCGTCGTAAGTTGCGGCTTCGGTGAGCATGGGCAGGCGCTTCCACAATCTCGGCATCACGGCCGGGATTGTCCCGGCCATCCACGTTCTCCAGTCTAAGGCCGTGGATGCCCGGGACAAGCCCGGGCATGACGATGGAGGTCGTTCACCGCACCGTCGCGAAGAACTTGCGGACATCGCGCACGAACAGCTCCGGCTGCTCGAAGGCGGCGAAGTGCCCGCCCTTCTCCATCTCGCTCCAATGCGTGATATTGGGGAAGTTCGGCTCCATCCAGCACCGCACCGGCGTGATGATCTCCTTGGGGAAAGCGGCCACGCCCGTCGGCACCTTGACGACCGGTGTGGTGCGGCGTTTGCCAAAGCTTTCCCAGTAGAGCCGCGCCGAGGAGGTCGCCGTCTCCGTCGCCCAATAGAGCATGACGTTGTCGAGCAGCTCGTCCCTGGTGAAGATGTTCTCGGGATGCCCGTTGCAATCGGTCCAGGCCCAGAATTTCTCCAGGATCCAGGCCGCCTGTCCGCTCGGGGAATCCGTCAGGCCATAGCCGAGCGTCTGCGGCCGCGTCGATTGCTGCTTGGAATAGCCGGAATCGAGATCGACATAATGCTTGAGGCCGGCCAGCGCGCGCTTCTCGTCGGCCGTCGGCTCGCCCTCGATACGCGGCGGCGAGTTGAAGGACAGCGTGATGTGAATGCCGGCGCAATGCGCCGCATCCTGTGCGCCGAGCGAGGCCGTCACCGCCGAGCCCCAGTCGCCGCCCTGCGCGCCGTAACGCGCATAGCCGAGCCGGTCCATCAGCTTGGCCCAGGTCGCGGCGATGCGGTCGACGCCCCATCCGGTCGCCTTCGGCTTGGCGGAGAAGCCGAAGCCCGGCAGCGAGGGACAGATCACGTGAAAGGCATCGGCGGGATTGCCGCCATGCGCGGCGGGGTCGGTGAGCGGCGCGATCACCTTGTGAAACTCGACGATCGAGCCGGGCCAGCCATGGGTGATGATCAGCGGCAGCGCCGACGACTCCTTCGAGCGGGCGTGGATGAAGTGGATGTCGAGCCCGTCGATGTCGGTGGTGAATTGCGCGAAGCGGTTGAGCTTGGCTTCACGCGCCCGCCAATCGTACTCGTTCGCCCAGTAGGCGCAGATATCCTGAATCCACTTCAGCGGCGCGCCCTGGCTCCAGTCGTCGACCAGCTCGGCATCCGGCCAGCGCGTGCGGGCGAGGCGTGACTTCAGGTCGGCGAGGACGTCGTCGCTGATGGCGATGCGGAACGGTTTGACGGCGGTCATCGGTTTGCCTCCCCTTGTTCTTCTTGTCATTCCGGGGCGCGCAAAGCGCGAACCCGGAATCCATTGAGCAACGGATTTAGCAGCCCGATGGATTCCGGGTTCGTGCTCCGCACGCCCCGGAATGACGGCTAGCCCGACAGCGCGGCCTTCACCAGGCCGGACGCCTTGCCGAAATCCATCTGCCCCGCGTACTTCGCGCGCAGCACGGCGATCACCTTGCCCATGTCCTTCATGCCGGCCGCGCCGGTCTCGCCGATCGCATTCGCAATCGCCTTCTTCACTTCGTCGTCCGACATCTGCTTCGGCAAGTACGCCGAGATCACCGCGATCTCCTCGCGCTCCTGGGCCGCGAGCTCGGCGCGGCCGCCCTTGTCGTAGAGCTCGACCGATTCTTGCCGCTGCTTGATCATCTTCTGGAAGACGCCGAGCAGGTCGGCATCCGACAGCGGCGGCTTCCCCTGCCCGCGCGCGTCGATGTCGGCGTTCTTGATGGTCGAGTTCATCATGCGCAGCGTGGACAGCTTGCGCTCGTCCTTGGCCTTCATGGCCTCCTTGACCGCATTGTTGATGTCGTCGCGCAGCATGATCGGGATCCCTTCGAATGTCTGCCCCCTGATCTAGGCCGTTCGCGGCCGCTAGACAACCTCGGTTCCGAGCCATCCGGTGAGCGCCCGCACTGTCGCCTCCGGCTGTTCGGCTTGCGGCAGGTGCCCGCAGCGATCGAGGATCACGAGCCTTGCGCCGGCGATGGCCTCGGCCATCTCCTTCGAGAGCGCATTCGGAATCGTGTTGTCGCTATCGCCCGTCAGCACCAATGTCGGGCAGGTGATCGCTGACAGGCTCGACCGCGAATCCACCCGCGCGATGATCGCGGTCTGCTGCCGCAGATAGCCGTCGACGCCGACGTCCTCGTCCTGCGCATGCACGAGCTTGAGAATGTCGGCATCATCGCGCCGCGACGGGTGCACCAGCTCCGGGAAGCTTTCCTCGCGGATGGCGCGGAGCTCGCCGCGCCTCGCCCGCTCCATCAGGCCGCGGCGCCGCGCGGTCGCCTCCGGCGTGTCGGGCCGGGCCTGGGTGTTGATCAGGGCAAGCTTCACCACCCGCTCGGGCGCCTGGCGCATGATCTCGAGCGCGATGTAGCCGCCCATGGAATGGCCGGCGAGCGCGAAGCGCGGCGGCGCCTCGCGCAGCACCCGGGCGGCTATATCAGCCATGCTGTCGTCGCGGATATGGTTGGCGACCATCACCGGGCCGAACCGCCACAGGGCCGGGATGACGGGGGCGTAGATCCGGGCCGAGGAGGCCAGCCCCGGAACCAGCACAATCGGGGTGGTCTGGTCCATTATTGCCTCGCGAGCCCAGGAAATTACCGGAAATTGTGCGGCCGAGCTTAAGGGCGGGAGGAGGCCTGTCAAATATGCAAAAACGCATGTGAATCCGCGCATCCCCGCTTTGACGGCGGCGCCTGCGGGGACTATGAAACGCGCTCATGACACAACATGACAACGATCCCGCCTGGCCGGACCACAAACCGACCGCGCTTCTCGTGCTTGCCGACGGCACGGTGCTCGAAGGCTTTGGTCTCGGCGCCGAAGGCCATGCCGTCGGCGAGGTCTGCTTCAACACCGCGATGACCGGCTATGAGGAGATCCTCACCGATCCCTCCTATGCCGGCCAGCTCATCACCTTCACCTTCCCGCATATCGGCAACGTCGGCACCAACGACGAGGATATCGAGACGGTGAACATGGCCGCGACGCCCGGTGCGCGCGGCGTGATCCTGCGCACGGCGATCACCGATCCCTCGAACTACCGCGCCACCAAGCATCTCGACGCCTGGCTCAAGGCGCGCGGCATCATCGGCCTGTCCGGCATCGACACCCGCGCGCTGACCGCGCTGATCCGCAGCAAGGGCATGCCCAACGCCGTGATCGCGCATTCCAAGACCGGCGAGTTCGACCTGCATGGCCTCAAGGAAGAGGCGCGCGAATGGCCCGGCCTCGAGGGCATGGACCTGGTGCCGATGGTCACCAGCAGCCAACGCTTCACCTGGGACGAGACGCCTTGGGCCTGGGACAAGGGTTTTGGCCGGCAGGACAAGTCCGAATTCAACGTCGTCGCCATCGACTACGGCATCAAGCGCAACATCCTGCGCCTGCTCGCCGGCGTCGGCTGCAAGGTGACCGTGGTGCCGGCAACGACCTCGTCCGAAGACATCCTGGCGATGAAGCCGGACGGCGTGTTCCTGTCGAACGGTCCGGGCGATCCGGCCGCCACCGGCAAATATGCCGTGCCCGTGATCCAGGACGTGATCAAGTCGGGCACGCCGACCTTCGGCATCTGTCTCGGCCACCAGATGCTGGGCCTTGCGGTCGGCGCCAAGACCAAGAAGATGCATCAGGGCCATCACGGCGCCAACCATCCCGTCAAGGACGAGACCACCGGCAAGGTCGAGATCACCTCGATGAACCACGGCTTCGCCGTGGACGAGACCACGCTGCCGAAGGGCGCGACGCAAACCCACATCTCGCTGTTCGACGGCTCCAATTGCGGCATCCAGCTCGACGGCAAGCCGGTGTTCTCGGTGCAGTACCATCCCGAGGCCTCACCGGGGCCGCGCGACTCGCACTACCTGTTCCAGCGCTTTGCCGACCTGATGCGGCAGAAGAAGCGCGCGTAAGACCACGCTGCCCGGCGGGTGAGCCTGCCGGGCCGCACCGTCACGGGCGCATGAACATGAAGTCCGTGTCGGGATCGCAGTTCTCGGCAATGAAGCGCAGCTCCGCCTGGATGTCCGCGACGGACCTCGTCTCCAGATATTTCGAGATCACCAGACCGAGCAAGGCGCGGCAGACGGCTTCGTGTCCGAGACCGGACGTCTCCGCCTCGTCGATGGCCGCCGAGAAATGACGCTGCGCAACGTCGGATGCGTACATGGCGTTCCCTTTTTCTTTCGCTTCGGCTGGCGTGCCCGCCATTGGCCACGCATGCCTTGATCTCCGTCAAGTCCGGCATATGGATTTGGCCAGGAACAAGGGGACGAGCACCGTCTTGATTGATGGACCGTTGTGACCCGGAGCCTCGAAATGTCCGTCGTCCGCGACAATGCCGAACCGCTCGCCATCGTGTTTGGGGATGATGGGCTGGTGCCGAACAACATCAGGCCGTTCCTGGTCTATCAGGACGCGGTGAAGCTCGATCCCGAGCACCCCGAGGAGACCATCGAAGATCTGTTCGAGGCGAACGGCTGGGGCGGCACCTGGCGCAACGGCGTCTACGATTATCTGCATTATCACGCGACGGTGCACGAGGTGCTCGGCGTCGCGCGCGGCAGCGCCCGCGTCCGTTTCGGCGGCGATCACGGCCAGGAGCTGGAGATCAAGGCCGGCGACGTCGCGATCCTGCCCGCCGGCACCGGTCATCAATGCATCAAGGCGAGCCGTGATTTCTGCGTGGTCGGCGCCTATCCGCCGGGCGCGAAGATGGAGATCACAAGGGCCACGCCGGAGAACCACAGCAAGGCGCTGAAAACGATCCCGCAGGTCGCGCTGCCGCCGACCGACCCCGTGACGGGGAAGGATGGGGCGTTGATGCGGCTGTGGCGTTAGCCAAATCGATGCTGCGTAGGGTGGATTAGCGAAGCGTAATCCACCGCGTCTATCTCGGCTGACACAGAAGAGGTGGGTTACGCCTTCGGCTAACCCACCCTACGACAGCTCGCCCTACGCCTCGTTGCCGCCTTCCTGCCGGGTCGCCTCGAACAGGAACCACGTTCGCCGCTCGGTCTCGTCGATGAAGTTCTCGAGCAGGCTGGCGCTCGCCACGTCCTCGGCCTTGTCGCAGACGTCGTGCGCCTTGCGCATCGCGGCTGCGACGTGCTTGTTGTCCTGCATCAGCTCGCGCAACATCTCGCGCGGCGGGACGTAGTCCTCGTTGTTGTCCTTGATGGTCTGCAGCTTTGCGACCTGGCCGATCGACTTCAGCGTGGTGCCGCCGATCTTGCGGACGCGCTCGGCGAGCTGGTCGGTGGTGGCGAAGATCTGGTCGGACTGCTCGTCGAGCAGCAGGTGGTAGTCCCGGAAGTGCCGCCCGCTGATGTGCCAGTGGAAATTCTTGGTCTTCAGGTACAGCGCGAAAGCGTCGGCCAGAAGCACGTTGAGCGCCTCCGAGACCTTTTTGACCCCGTCGGGCGACAGATCGGTGGGGGTATCGAGATCGGGCGAGACCTTGTTGCTGGTTTTGCTCACGGGAGACCTTCCTGTTAGGACGCGGACATTGACGGCGGGCCGTCGCACCCCTAACGCAAGGCGGCAGCGCCGGTTCCAGGGCAGGAACCATTTGGCCGGGACCTTCGGATACCATGGACGATTGGATCGATTATTACGACTCCACGCACACGATCTATGTCAGCAAGCTGCATCGCGACTTGCACTTCCAGATCATCGCGCGGGACATCATCGGCTACATCACCTCGCCCGACGCGGTCGTGCTCGACTACGCCTGCGGCGAGGCCCTGTCGGCGAACCAGGTGGCGGCCGCCTGCGGCAAGCTGATCCTGGCCGAACCCGCGCCGGGCGTGCGCGGCCGGCTGATCGCCCGGTTTGCCCCGAACACCAAGGTCCGTGTCCGCTCGCTCGACGACGTCCGCAAGATGCAGGACCAGTCGGTCGATCTCGTGGTCATGAACTCGGTCGCGCAGTACATGACGCCGGCCGAGCTCGACGCCGCGCTCCTCAACATCCGCCGTATCCTGACGCCATCAGGCAAGCTGGTCCTGGGGGACATCCTGCAGCCCAATGTCGGCATGATCAGGGACGTCATTGCGCTGCTCGGCTTCGGCCTGCGCCACGGCTTCCTGAAGGATGCGCTGGTCGGGCTGGTCAGCACCGCGCTGTCGGATTACCGTCATCTGCGCACACGCATCGGGCTGCAGCGCTATAGCGAGGACGAGATCACCGCCAAGCTGAAAGCGGCGGGTTTCGCGGTCCAGCGTGCCCACACCAATATCGGCCATAATCGCTGGCGCATGACCTTCATCGCCCGGCCGCCCCTGGTTCGTTAAGCATAACAATTAGCCGTTGTAGCTTGTCGCACTGCAATCGGACATGATGGCCGCGGCCCGGTGGCGGAAGCGTCTACGCGAGGGCGGTGCAACGCTCTTCATCCTGGTTCAAATCCAGGCCGGGTCTCCAGCCTTCGCTGGCTGCGCCAGCTTCGGCTCGGCAAGCCGTTCCGTGGCGAAGGCTGCCGCGGCGAAGCCCGAAGGGCGAAGCCGGGCGTGGCGCGGTACGCCTCATGCGGCCGAGCGTGTCCGGCGTAGCTGGAGCGGAGCGCAAGCGAAGACGGACGTTCCGGACGCCCCCCAAGGAGCCCCACCCCCTCCAAACCCGTCAAAATTGCCGGTTGATGGGCGTTTTTCGGGGTTTCGCCGCTCCGGAATCTGGTCTAAGACCCACCCGCGCGCGAGGGAGACCACCGCGCTCTCGGCCACAGGGACGCGCAGCAAGCGCGCCCTTTTTTTGTGCCAAGTTTCCACTTCGGCGAGAGTTGATGCCCAAACGTACAGACATCACCACCATCCTGATCATCGGCGCCGGTCCCATCGTGATCGGCCAGGCCTGCGAGTTCGACTATTCGGGCACCCAGGCGGTGAAGACGCTGAAGGAAGAGGGCTACCGCATCGTCCTCGTCAATTCCAACCCGGCCACCATCATGACCGACCCGGAATTGGCCGATGCGACCTATATCGAGCCGATCACGCCCGAGATCGTCGCCAAGATCATCGAGAAGGAACGTCACGTCATTCCCGGCGGCTTCGCGCTGCTGCCGACCATGGGCGGACAGACCGCGCTGAACTGCGCGCTGTCGCTGCGCCGCCAGGGCACGCTGGAGAAGTTCGACGTCGAGATGATCGGCGCCACCGCCGATGCCATCGACAAGGCGGAGGACCGCCAGCTGTTCCGCGAGGCCATGACCAAGATCGGGCTGGAGACGCCGAAGTCGCGGCTCGCCAACGCGTCGGCCTTGAAGAAGTCGTTCCGCGACAAATACCTCGCCGAGCGCGAAAAGCTCTCCGGCGCCGCGCTCGAGGAGCATGAGCGGCAATGGACGCTGGGCGAAAGCGACCGTCGCAAGCGCTATCAGGAATATGCGCTCGGGCAGGCCATGATGGCACTGTCCGAGATCGGCCTGCCCGCGATCATCCGCCCCTCCTTCACCATGGGCGGCACCGGCGGCGGCATCGCCTACAACAAGGAAGAGTTCCTCGACATCATCGAGCGCGGCCTCGACGCGTCTCCCACCAATGAAGTGCTGATCGAAGAATCCGTGCTCGGCTGGAAAGAGTACGAGATGGAGGTGGTGCGCGACAAGAACGACAATTGCATCATCGTCTGCTCGATCGAGAACCTCGATCCGATGGGCGTGCACACCGGCGATTCCATCACGGTGGCGCCGGCGCTGACGCTGACCGACAAGGAATACCAGATCATGCGCGACGCCTCGCTGGCGGTGCTGCGCGAGATCGGCGTCGAGACCGGCGGATCCAATGTGCAGTTCGGCGTCAATCCCGAAGACGGCCGCATGGTCGTCATCGAGATGAATCCGCGCGTGTCGCGCTCCTCCGCGCTGGCCTCCAAGGCCACGGGTTTCCCGATCGCCAAGGTCGCCGCCAAGCTGGCGGTCGGCTACACGCTCGACGAGATTGCCAACGACATCACCGGCGGCGCGACGCCGGCCTCGTTCGAGCCGACCATCGACTACGTCGTCACCAAGGTGCCGCGCTTCGCCTTCGAGAAATTCCCCGGCGCCTCGACCACGCTGACCACGTCGATGAAATCGGTCGGCGAAGTCATGGCGATCGGCCGCACCTTCCAGGAGAGCCTGCAGAAGGCCCTGCGCGGGCTTGAGACCGGCTTGACCGGCCTCGACGAGATCGAGATCGAAGGCCTCGGCCGCGACGACGACAAGAACGCGATCCGTGCCGCGCTTGGCACGCCGACGCCGAACCGCATTCTTCAGGTCGCCCAGGCCATGCGTCTCGGCTGGTCGAACGAGGACATCTTCAACTCCTGCAAGATCGATCCCTGGTTCCTGGGCGAGATGCGCGGCATCGTCGACATGGAGGAGAAGGTCCGGAAGAACGGCCTGCCCAACAACGCCTTCGGCATGCGCACGCTCAAGAGCATGGGCTTCTCCGACGCGCGCCTTGCGGTGCTGGCCGAGACCACGGAGGCCGAGGTGACCGCGAAGCGCCATGCGCTCGGCGTTCGCCCCGTCTACAAGCGCATCGACACCTGCGCGGCCGAGTTCGCCTCGCCCACGGCCTACATGTATTCGACCTATGAGGCGCTGTTCGCGGGCACGCCGGCGGACGAGAGCACACCGTCCGACAAGAAGAAGGTCATCATTCTCGGCGGCGGGCCCAACCGTATCGGCCAGGGCATCGAGTTCGACTATTGCTGCTGTCACGCCTGCTTCGCGCTGCACGACGCCGGCTACGAATCCATCATGGTCAACTGCAACCCGGAAACGGTGTCGACCGACTACGACACCGCGGACCGGCTCTATTTCGAGCCGCTCACCGCCGAGGACGTGCTGGAGATCATCGCCAAGGAACGCAGTAACGGCACGCTGCACGGCGTGATCGTGCAGTTCGGCGGCCAGACCCCACTGAAGCTCGCCCGCGCGCTGGAAGCGGCCGAAGTGCCGATCCTCGGCACCTCGCCCGACGCCATCGACCTTGCCGAGGACCGCGACCGCTTCAAGCGCGTGCTCGACAAGCTGCGTCTCAAGCAGCCGAAGAACGGCATCGCCTATTCGGTCGAGCAGGCAAGGCTCGTCTCCGCCGATCTCGGCCTGCCGCTGGTGGTGCGCCCGTCCTACGTGCTCGGCGGCCGCGCGATGCAGATCATTCGCGAGGAAAACCAGCTCAACGACTATCTGCTCGGCACGCTGCCGGAGCTGGTGCCCGCCGACGTCAAGGCGCGCTACCCCAACGACAAGACCGGGCAGATCAACACCGTGCTCGGCAAGAACCCGCTGCTGTTCGACCGTTATCTGTCTGATGCCACCGAGATCGACGTCGACTGCCTCTGCGACGGCAAGGACACCTTCATCGTCGGTATCATGGAGCACATCGAGGAAGCCGGCATTCATTCCGGCGACAGCGCCTGCTCGCTGCCGCCGCACTCGCTGGACACGAAGATGATCGAGGAGCTGGAGCGGCAGACCCGCGAGCTCGCGCTCGGACTCGACGTCGTCGGCCTGATGAATGTTCAATACGCCATCAAGGACGGCGAAATCTACGTGCTCGAGGTCAATCCGCGCGCCTCGCGCACCGTGCCGTTCGTCGCCAAGGTGGTCGGCACGCCGGTCGCCAAGATCGCCGCGCGCATCATGGCCGGCGAGAAGCTCGCC
>RXJC01000070.1 GCA_003963435.1 Bradyrhizobiaceae bacterium
AACACGCCGCTGCGCCGCTACAAGCAGAACACCCATGGCGGCGGCATCCGCGATCCCTTCGTCATCAACTGGCCCGAGCGCATCGCGGCCAAGGGCGAGCTGCGGCACCAGTTCGTCCATGCCTGCGACCTCACCCCGACGCTGCTGGAATTGATCGGCATCGAGGCGCCCACCGAGATCGCGGGCTGCCGGCAGATGCCGCTCGAAGGCGAAAGCTTTGCGCGCTCGATCACGGACGCGTCGGCACCGTCAAAGAGCTCGCCGCAATATTTCGAGATGTTCGGCCATCGCGGTCTCTGGCACGCGGGGTGGAAGGCGGTCGCCTTCCACCCGTCGGGCACGCCGTTCGAGAACGACAAATGGGAGCTGTTTCACCTCGACGCGGATTTCTCCGAGACCCACGACCTTGCGGCAACCGAGCCGGAGCGTCTTGGCCGGATGATAGCGATGTGGTGGGACGAGGCAGAGAAGCACAAAGTGCTGCCGCTCGACGACCGTTTCGGCCCGCGCTTTGCCGAGAACGCCGCGCGCTTCCACGGTGCGCGCCACCATTTCGTCTTTCACGCCGGCATGGGCCACGTCCCGACCGACGTCGCGCCCGACGTACGCAGCCGCAGCTACACGATCGAGGCGCATGTCGAGATCGACGGGGTAGGCGCCGACGGCGTGCTGATCTCGCACGGCGATGCGACGTCCGGCTACAGCCTCTACGTCAGGGATGGCCATCTCGTGCACGACCTCAACATCGGCGGCAGCCACCAGATCGTACGCTCGGACCGCAAGGTGACCTCATCCGCGCGGCGGCTCGGCGTGCACGTCGAGCGTCTCGTGCGCAAGGAGCCGCCGGCCAAGGGCGCGCGCACCGGCATCAGCGAATACACGCTGTTGATCGACGGCGAGCCGGCGGGTTCGCTGCAGACCCAGCACGGCTTCCATACCCTGATCTCGTGGTCCGGACTCGACATCGGCCGCGACCGCGGCAGCCCCGTGTCACACTATGCGGCGCCGTTCGAGTACGAGGGGCGGCTCTTGCGCGTCACCGTCACCATGCACGATGACCAGAGGCTCGACGGCGACGCCGTCGGCAACGCACAGATGGCGCGGCAATAGTCGGAGTCGGCTACTTGATCTTGTCGTAAGCCGCCGCGAAGTCGTTCAGCGGCATCGGGATCGCAATCGTCTCCTTGGCCATGTTCTGGAAGGAGACCTTGAGCTGCTTGCCCGACCGCAAGGCGGCGAGCAGGTCCGACGCGATCGGGGTCGAGGCGTAGCAGCCGCGGTTCTCGCAGGTCTGGATCTGGAAGTCGAACGTCTTGCCTTCGTCGACCTGAAGCTTCGCGCCGACCGGAAGGTTGAGGCCGAGCGGCAATTGCAGGAGCGCGATCGGCGTGCGAGTGTCGGGCGCGATGCGGATGTTGATCAGGACGACGGTCTGGCCGGTCTTGGTCAGCACCGCGTTCTGCTCCATCGCACATTCGAGCGGCGCCTGCCGGCTGGCGCTGGTGCAGCGAACGATCCAGCCGGGCTGTCCGGGAGCACCTTCGGCCTGCGGCTGCGTCGGCGCAGGCTGTGCCGCCGGGGCAGGGGCGTTCTTCTTGGCGCCCTGCTGGGCATGCGCGGCGCCCCAGGGCAACAGGGCAACAGCGGCGAGGGCGACAAGTCTGGATTGCATCAACATGGCGAACCGTTTGGCGTGGACCGGGAGTCGGGCTGTAGCGTCGCGGGAGGCCCGGCGCGAGCTTACTCGGCGGCTTGCTTGACGCCGCCGTGCTCGTGGGCCTCGCCGCCTTCGTCGTCTCCCGAACGGCCCCAGGTGGAGAACCAGTTGTTGAGCTTGTCGAGATAGAGATAGACGACGGGCGTGGTGAACAGCGTCAGCGCCTGACTGACGATCAGGCCGCCGACCATGGCGTAGCCCAGCGGCTGGCGGATCTCGGCGCCGGTGCCGTGGCCGAGCATCAGGGGCACGCCGCCCAGCAGCGCGGCCATCGTCGTCATCATGATCGGGCGGAAGCGCAGCAACGCGGCCTGACGGATCGATTCTTCCGGCGTCTTGTGCTCGTCGCGTTCGGCGGCGATGGCGAAGTCGACCATCATGATGCCGTTCTTCTTCACGATGCCGATCAAGAGGATGATGCCGATCAACGCGATGAGGCTGAAGTCGAAGCCGGCCGCCATCAGGATCGCGAGTGCGCCGACGCCAGCCGAGGGCAGCGTCGACAGAATCGTGATCGGATGGATGTAGCTCTCGTAGAGGATGCCGAGGATCAGGTAGACCACGACGAGCGCCGCGAGGATCAGGAGCGGCACGGTGCCGAGCGACTGCTGGAACGCCTGCGCGGTACCCTGGAAGGTCGAGTTGAGCGTCGGCGGCGCGCCGAGATCGGCCATCGCCTTCTGCACCGCCTCGGTGGCCTGGCCGAGCGCGACCCCTTGCGCGAGGTTGAAGCTGATCGTGGTCGCCGGGAACTGGCCCTGATGGCTGATCGAGAGCGGACGGACCGGATCGGTGGTCCAGGTCGCGAACGTCGACAGCGGCACCTGGTCGCCTGTCAGCGGCGACTTGAGATAGAGCTTGTTGAGGGTGTCGAGGTTACCCTGCATTTCCGGCAGGATCTCCAGGATCACCTTGTAGGTGTTGAGCTGGGTGAAATACTGCGTGACCTGCCGTTGTCCGAAGGCATCATACAGCGTGTCGTCGATCAGCTGCGGCTGGATGCCGTAGCGGGAGGCGGTATCGCGGTTGATCTTGAGCTGGACGGTGGTGCCCTGCGTCTGCTGGTCGGTCGCGACGTCGCGCAGCTGCGGCAGCGTCTGCATCTTGGCGAGGATTTTCGGCGCCCATTCGTTGAGCTCGTCCAGATTGGCGTCCTGCAGCGTGAATTCGAACTGCGTGCGCGTCGGTCGGCCGCCGAGCCGCACGTCCTGGGCCGCCTGCATGTAGAGGCGGGCGCCGGGCACCTTGTCGAGCTGGGGACGGAGCCGTGCGATGATCTCTTGCGCCGAAGCGTCGCGCTGATTGCGCGGTTTCAACGTGATGAACAGGCCGCCGTTGTTGCCGGCCCGGCCGCTGCCGCCGATTGCCATGGCGACGCTGGCGACGCCGGGATCCGCCTGCACGATCTTGGCGAGTGCCTCCTGCCGACCCTTCATGGCCGCGAAGGAAATGTCCTGCGAGGCCTCTGAGGTCGCGGTGATCAGGCCGTTGTCCTGCTGCGGAAAGAAGCCTTTGGGGATCAGCACAAAGAGATAGACCGACAGAGCCAGGGTCGCAAAGAAGATGAGCAGCGTGGTGCGCTTCCAGCTCAGGGCGATATCGAGAACATGCTCATAGCCGCGCAACATGGTGTCGAAGGCGCGTTCGCTCCACTGATAGAAGCGGCCGTGCTTGACCTCGCCATGGGCGCGCAGGAAGCGCGAGGCCATCATCGGGGTCAGCGTCAGCGAGACGACCATCGAGACGAAGATGGTCATCGCCAGCACGACGGCGAATTCGCGGAACAGGCGGCCGATGATGCCGCCCATCAGCAGCAGCGGGATCAGCACCGCGACCAGCGAGATGCTGATGGAAACGATCGTAAAACCGATCTCCTTCGCGCCCCTGTAGGCGGCCGCCATCGGCGCTTCGCCTTCCTCGACGTAGCGGGAGATGTTTTCGAGCATGACGATGGCGTCGTCGACCACGAAGCCGACGGCGATCGTCAGCGCCATCAGGGAGAGGTTGTCCAGGGTATAGCCGGCCACCCACATCAGCGAGCAGGCGCCGAGCAGCGCCAGAGGCACGGTGATCGTGGGAATCACCGTCGCCCAGAAGCTGCGCAGGAAGATAAAGATCACCATGACCACCAGGAAGATGGTCAGGAGCAGGGTGAATTGGACGTCTTCGACTGCGGCCCGGATGGTCTGGGTTCGGTCGCTCATCAGCTCGATCTTGATCGCCGGCGGGATCGCCGCGACCAGGCGGGGCAAGGCCGCCTTGATCTTGTCCACGGTCTCGATGACGTTGGCGCCGGGCTGCTTGAACACGACCAGGAAGACGCCGCGCTTGCCGTTCGCCCAGGCCGCCTGCTTGGCGTCTTCCGGACCAGTGACGGCCTGCCCGATGTCGCGGATGCGCAGCGGCCCGCCGTTGCGGTAGGCGATGATGACGTCGTTCCAGTCCTTGGAGTGGGTGAGCTGATCGTTGGCGTAGATCGTGTAGGCGCGGTTGGGGCCGTCAATGTTGCCCTTGGGGCTGTCGACCGTCGTGATCGCGATCTGGCTGCGCACGTCCTCCAGCGACAGGCCCTTGGCGACGAGCTTGGCCGGATCGATCTGGATACGGATGGCCGGCTTCTGTTGGCCGCCGATGATGACCTGTGCGACGCCGGAGATCTGGCTGATCTGTTGCGCCAGTTGCGCATCGACGGAATCGCTGACCGTGGTCAGGGGCAGCGTGTCCGACGTGGCGGACATGATGAGGATTGGCGAATCCGCCGGATTGACCTTGCGGTAGGTCGGCGGCGACGGCAGATTCTTCGGCAACTGGCCGGAGGCCGCATTGATCGCCGCCTGCACGTCATTGGCGGCACCGTCGATGCTGCGGTTGAGATCGAACTGAATGGTGATCGACGCGGTGCCCAGATAACTCGTCGAGGTCATCTGGGCGATGCCGGGAATCTGAGCGAATTGCCGCTCGAGCGGCTGGGCCACCGACGAGGCCATCGTCTCGGGGCTGCCACCCGGCAGATTGGCGGTGATCTGGATGGTCGGGAAGTCCACCTGCGGCAGCGGTGCGACCGGAAGCAGGGGGTAGGCGACGAGACCGATGAAGAGAATGCCGGCCATCAGCAGCGAGGTGCCGATGGGATATCGGATGAAAGGTGCCGAAATCCCGCCCCCGATCATTCTTGTCGGACCTTGTTCTGGGCCGGATCAGAGCTCGCAACCGCTGTCGATACGAGACTTCCGGGCTGGACTTTGAACTGACCGCCGACAATCACCTGCTGCCCTGGGCTCAGGCCTTCCTCGATCACCGACCGCCCGTCGATGGCGTAGCTGACCTTGACCTTGTGCACCTCGGCCTTGTTGTCCTGATTGACCGTGTAGGCGTAAAGGCCGTTGGTGGAATGCTGGACTGCGTCATCCGGAACGACAACCGCGTCCTTCAACGTCCGCACCAGGAGCCGCGTCGAGACCGATTGTCCCGGCCACAACGCGTGGTCCTTGTTGTCGAAAACGGCCTTGAGCCGGATCGTCCCGCTGGTGGTGTCGACCTGGTTGTTGATGACCGCAAGCTTGCCCTCGGCCAGCGTCTTCTTGCCGTCGGTGGTGAGGGCGATCGCCTTGAGCGCGCCGCTCTTCTGGCCCTCGTTGATATAGGGAAGCTGGTCTTCCGGCGCGGTGAAGATGACGGCGATCGGCTCGACCTGCGAGATCGTCACGATGCCCGTCTGCGAGGAGGCGTTGACGATGTTGCCGATGTCGACTTGGCGCAGGCCGGCGACGCCGGTGATCGGCGCCTTGACCTGGGTGTAGTCGAGCTGGGTCTGGGCGTTGGCGATCGCGGCGTCGTCGGCGGCGATCTGGGCCGTGAGCTGGGCGACGGTCGAGCGCTGGGTATCGACCCGCTGTGCGGTCGCGAATTCGCCGAGCTTCGTGGCGCGCTGAAGTTCGAGGTTGGCGTTGGCGAGACTCGCCTCATCCTGCGCCTTCTTCGCCTTGGCCTGGTCGAGCGCAGCCTGATAGGGACGGGGGTCGATCGAGATCAGAAGCTCGCCCTGTTGGACGATCTGCCCCTCCTTGAAGGCGAGCTTGTCGATCTGGCCGTCCACGCGGGTCCGGACTTGTACGGTGTTGAAACCCTGGACCGTGCCGAGACCGGTCAGGTAGACCGGAAAATCGACTTTCTGGACCGGCGCAACGCTCACCGGCACGGCGGCGGGGCGGGATGGACCCTTCTGGGCGGTCTGGGCCTTGCCATGTCCGTACGTCTGCCAGCCATAGTAACCTGCCAAGGCCACGGCCGCGACGGTCAGAAGCCAGAGGATCGGCCGGGACTTTTTCATGTTGTCTCGTGTCGGCTCGTATGCCCTCGCTTACGAATTATCAGGGCACTCGCAGGGTTCCAGCGCGTTTGTATAATACACGCCAAGTTCCAGTGTAAACAGCACTATCCGTTGAGAATCCTAAACAAATGGAAAGCTTTGCACTGTCTAGGCAGTGCTCTGGCGCGGCGGCGTGCAGTACTGCATTTTCCTGGCCGAACCGAACTGCGAGCAAGTCTAGTGCGGCACCCGCAGACAGTGTGCCTAACCCGCATGACGCCGCGCCGGGCGGCAGCCCGGTGGCGGCGACGAGAACGGTTCTAAATTGCACGGCGGCCGTTTCGGTTGTCAGGGATATCGCCATCATCCATATCGGCGCTGGCACACATGGAGCGCAGGATGGACGAACTGAACGGCAAGCTGATCGCGTGTCAGATTCTGATCACGGGATTGATCGCGCGTGTCGCCAACGAGCAGCGCGATCCCTTGCGCTTCCTCACCGACTTCCGGGACGAGATCAAAGCCGTCGTGAACGGTGTCAACATCGCCGGCATGGACTCGACGGATCGCGTGCGCGCAGTTGCGCAGAAAACCGTCGACGAATTGTTTTCGCTGATGAAGCCGCCGAGCAGCGATTGATGCTGTAAGGCAGGCTGCGATTATGCAGCAAGCGGCGGGGTTCTTTAGAACGAGTCCAATCTCAGTTTAGAACGATTTCAAACTCCAGTTTAGAATCGTTTTGATCTGGAGATATTCAAGAGGCTCTTGCGAGGCGCTCGCATTGACCCGCTATTTTACGGTCGATACCAACAACTCATCGTTCGTTCGAAGTGAATGAACGAACAGGAAGATGGGGCGTTTGGTAATGGGGCAGGTGGTCGCACCGAAGTCGCTGCGTTCGTTCGCGGCATTCGATCTGGTGGATGAAAAATTCGCGGGCGTTTCTGGCAAGAAGGCTTCGGCGGTTGCGAGCTTGATCGCAGTGGCGTCGGTGTCGAGCGGCGCGCAAGCGCAGCAGTCGAACCTGCCGCCGGTGACGGTTGATGCTCCTGTCGAGCGGCCGCGTCCTGTCGCATCGAAGCCTTCGCCGGAGCAGGTCCGCGCCCGCAACGCGATTCGCCGCGCCGCGCAGCGCGAGCAGGCAGCGCAGCAGGCAGCGCCGACCACGCCCGCAGGCGCAGTCGATGGCAATCCCTATGCCGATCCGGCCGCGCCCTACAAGGTCGACCACGTCCAGGCCTCGGGCAAGTTTCCCGAGAAGATGCTGAACACGCCCAAGACCATCACGGTGCTCAGCAAGGAGGTGCTGGAGGACAAGAACGCGACGTCACTGAAGGAGATCGGGCGCTCGACCGCGGGCGTGACGCTGGGCTCGGGCGAGGGCGGCAATGCGTTCGGCGACCGCTTCTTCATCCGCGGTTTCGACGCGCGCAACGACGTGTTCATCGACGGAATCCGCGATCCCGCCGTGTCCATCCGCGAGAACTTCTTCACCGAGCAGATCGAGATCCTGCGCGGGCCGGCATCCTCCTACGCCGGACGCGGCACCGCCGGCGGCGCCATCAACATCGTCACCAAGCAGGCCGGCGACGTCAATTTCAAG